>CAXTJU010000013.1:0-60943 GCA_964244655.1 uncultured Acetobacteraceae bacterium
GGGCGTGGGCCGGCCGGCCACCCCCGCCGAAGCCGGACTACGCCCGCATGTCGGACGCCGAGTTGCGCAAGATCATCGACGAGCCGCCGCAACACGACAGCGGGTGAAGGTCATCATGCGACGCGCAGGCATCAGACGCGGAGCAGCTTGATCCCGAAATCCAGCCGGACGACGCGGCGGCCCACCGCCTGCAACATCTGCACGCCGAACGTGCCGGCTGCCACGCCCTCCAGATCCAGCGTGGCCGTGAAGCCGAAATAGGCTGCCTCGTCCCCGAGCCCGGGGGCGTGCGCGGCCCGCACGTCCGTGCGCAAGGTCCAGCGCGTGAGCGGCAGGTGGTGGCGCACCACGCCGGACTGCGGGTCCGCCAGCGCCAGGAAGGCGATGCGGTCGGCTTCGTGCGGGCTGGCCGGGTCCATCACCGCCCAGCCGGTCACGCTGGCCACGCCTCCCGACTGCACCACCAATCGCCCGGCGTCGAGCGCCGGATGCGTGCGGTCCAGCGTGCCGAGTCCGGCTGCGTCGGCTGCCGTCAAGCCGGCGAGCCACTCGGGGGGGCCGGGCCGCAGGGCGAGCGGAGGGCCGCCCAGCCGGGCCAGCGCCTGCCGCGCCAGGCTCACCGTCTCCGCGAAGGAGTCGAGGTAGCGCTGCGCCCCGTCCGGCGGCAGGTTGGAGACGAGGCGGAAGCGGCCTTCCGCCGCCGGGCCGACCGCGTAGCCGGCGCGGGCCTGGCGCAGCGCCTCCAGGTAGCCGCGGCCGAACCGGCGGTCAGGCTCCAGCACCGCGCCCTCGCCCCACTCGTTCCAGGCGTTGACGAACATCATGCGCCGCCCCGGCGGCAGTGCCGCGGCGCGGGCGAGCGACAGGCTGGCCCACAGCCCGAACGCCGCCGGGGTGCTGCCGTGGAACAGGTGCGACGTGTCGCCCCGGCGCGGCGTGTTGTCCCAGCGCGGCATGACGCCCGGAATGCGTCCCGGATCGGCTCCACCTTCCGCCACCGCGTTCACCACGGCGCTGCGATAGTCCAGGATGCGCCCGGTGAAGCCGTCCCCGGCCTGCGTGTGGGTGCGCACCCCGGGGGCGACCAGGCCGGCCACGTCGGTGTTGTCCAGGCCGTGCGGCGGGAACTCCACCGTGGCGTCGGCTGGCCCCGCCTCGGTCAGCCCGAAGCTGCGGGCGGCGGCGATGAACAGCCCGGGGAAGCCGTGCGCCACGGCGGCCGCGCGCCAGGCGGCGAACACCCGCTCCGGCTCGCGCAGGATGTCCATGCGATACACCAGCAGCACCGGCGCGCCGTCCACGAGCAGGTAGCGCGGGTCGCTGAGGAACGGCAGCAGGTCGGCGAACAGGGTCTCGTCGGTCGCCGGGTCATGCTCCTGGGCGACGATCACCTCGTTCTCGGAGCCGTCCCAGCGGCGCGACCAGCTCTCGTTGGCCCAGCACAGGCAGAACGGCAGGGCGGGCTGGCCGGAGTACAGCACGTCGTCCAGCACCGCCGGCATGACCCGGCGGCCTGAGAACCAGTAGAAATGGTAGCAGAACGCGTCCACCCCGTATTGGCGCGCCAGCTCGCCCTGGCGGCGCCGCACGTCGGGCAGGCGGGGGTCGTAGAAGCCGAGGTCGGCCGGCAGCAGCGGCATGGCGTGGCCGGGGAAGCGCGGCTGGGCGCCCACCACGTTGGCCCACTCGGTGAAGCCCTCGCCCCAGGCGGCGTCATTCTCGGCGAAGGGGTGAAAGGCCGGCAGGTAGAACGCCACCACCGTGACCCCGTCGGCGCCGATCGGGCGGGGAGCGGCCAGCCCGTCCAGCAGGCGGCCGGTGGCGGGCTCGTGCAGCAGGTCGAGCGCGTCGGCCAGGGCCTGGCCGGTCAGGCGATACGCCGCCGCGGGGTGGCCCGCGATGTCGAGCTGAACGGTTTGCTCGGCGTCCAGGAAGCCGGGGCCGTCCGTGCGCAGCAGGATGCGCGCGCCCGCGGCCAAGCGGGGGTGGACGGGGCCGGTCAGCAGCGGCAGCCGCGCCGCCCCGGCCGCGGCGGCGCGCAGGGTGGCGAGGGAGGTCTGCCAGACGGCGAGGGAGCCCAGCGAGAGGGTGGCGGCCGGGTCCGCGCCGTCCGGCGGCGGCAGGGGAAGGCTCAAATCGGCGGCGGAGTCGGTCAAGTGCTGGCCTCGGGCAGGGAGGGCGCATCATACGCGGCGGCCTTGGCGGGTCGATGCCGCGGCGAAAATCTTTGCCGCCCCCGCCGGCGCATGGGATTGAGGCGCATGGCCGCACTCTCCCTCGACCGAGTCCTGGACGCCCTGCCCCGCGCCTATCCCGGACCCGGCGGCGCCGTCGCCGTGTTGCGGGACGGCGCGGTGCTCGCCCGCCACGCCTGGGGCTGGGCCAATGCCGAGCGGCGCATCCCGTTCACGCCGGGCACCCTGTTCCGCCTGTGCTCCATCACCAAGCAGTTCACCTGCGCCGCGGTGCTGGACGCCTTTCCCGACCCCACAGTGCTGGACGGCGACGTGCGCGCCCGCCTGCCGCTGCTGGCGCAAGCCGCACCCGGCGTGCTGCACCTGTGCCACAACCAGTCCGGCCTACGCGACTACTGGGCAGTGGCGATGCTGCACGGCTCGCCGGCGGAAGCGCCGTTCGGCGACGCGGAGGCCGCCCGGGTGATCGCCGGCGCGCGCACGCTGCACTTCGCGCCGGGAACGCGGTATTCCTACGCCAACCAGAACTTCCGCCTGCTGTCCGACATCCTGCAGGACCGCGCCGGGCGCAGCTTCGCCGAGCTGCTGCGCACCCGCCTGTTCGAGCCGGCAGGCATGGCCACGGCGTTCCTGGCCGCCGACACCCGGGCCATGCCGGACGGCACGGAGGGCTACGAGGGCTCCCCCGCCGCCGGGTTCCGCGCCGCCGAGAACCGGGTGCTGTGGACGGGGGATGCCGGGCTGGGCGCGAGCCTGGACGACATGATCGCCTGGGAGCGCCACATCGATGTGGCGCGGGACGATGCAAATGGCCTATACCATCGTCTGTCCACACCCACCGCCTTCGCCGATGGCAACGCCGCCGCCTACGGCTTCGGCCTGGCGCGGCGGATCGAGTGGGGCCGCGCGGTCACCGGCCATGGCGGCGCGTTGCGCGGCTGGCGCAGCCATCGGCTTCACCTGGCATCGGAGCGAATTTCGATCGTCGTCTTGTTCAACCACATGGCGGATGCCAGCGCCGCGGCGATGGATTTGCTGGCCGCCGTGCTGGGTGAGCAGCGGCCCTCCCCCGCCAGCCAGCCCGCGCCGGACTGGCTCGGCGCCTACCTGGAGCCGGAAACCGGTTTGGCCGCACGCATCGACTCAGCTCCGGACGGCCAGGTTCGGCTGCAGTATGGGCACTCAGCCGAGCGGCTCGACCTGCAAGCCGACGGCACGGCGGGCGGCAACGGCACGCGGCTGCGGCTCGGCGAAGGCGGGCTGTGGATGGACCGCCCGGCGGAAAACCAAAGTTCCCTGCTGCAACCCTGCGGCGGCGCGCCCGCCGCCATCGCCGGCCGCTACCGCTGCGCTGAGCTGGAGGCCGAACTGACGGTGGCCGAGTCCGGCGGCGTGTCCTACGCCAGCTTCTCGGGCTTCCTGGGCCAGGGCCGCATGGAGATGCTGGAGCCAGCCGGCCCGGGCGTGTGGCGGCTGCCGTGCCCGCGCGCGCTGGACCACACGCCGCCGGGCGACTGGACGCTGGCGTTCCAGCCAGACGGGTCCGTCCGGGTCGGCTGCTGGCTGGCCCGCGGCCTCCGGTACAGCCGGGTTGGCTAACGCGGCGGCAGCAGGGCCAGCTGCGCCTCGTCCGCCGGGCGGCGGCGCTGCGGGCGGGCTTGCGGGCCGGCGGCGGCGCGCAGCCGCAGCAGTTCGTCCACCACGCGGTCCACCGTCTGCCACAGCGGCTCGTTGCCGATGCGCTCCGCCATGAAGATGCGGTGCGCCGCGAGCGTCACGTTCAAGGTGCCCCGCGTCGTCTCGGGCCGGGGCGAGCGCATCTGCAGCAGCGCCTTCTCCGCCTCCGCCACCGGCACGCCGAGGGCGGCGGCGATCTGCTCCGGCTCGTGCCCGGCACGGCGCAGGCGGCGGGCCTCGGCGATCTGCGGCGGCGAGAGGGCGAGCGCCGGGCGCAGCCGCTCCGTGCGCTGGGACATCTCGCCTGCGCCGCTGCCGGGCGGCTTGCCGTGGAACTGGGCCATGGGAGGCTTCTCCGTGCGCCGGGGATCGTCAGCTCACCAGATGGGAGGCTCGCGCGATGCGGGCAATGGCTCAGGCAGCACGGCTAGGCCTTGACGTCGGCGACGTGGGCGCCGCGCTGGCCGATCGGCTTCGGCGGGCCGACCGTGGTGTCGCGGCCAGTCTGCTGCTCCAGTTCGGCGTTCAACTCGCCCCCCAGCAGCACAATCATGGCCGAGATCCAGATCCAGGTCATGAAGCCGATCGCGGCGCCCAGGGAGCCGTAGGTCTTGTTGTAGCTGCCGAAGTTCGAGACGTAGTAGGAGAACCCGATGGAGGCCAGCAGCCAGGTGATGGCGGCAAAGACGCTGCCCGCGCTGACCCACTTCCACCGTGCCTGGGTCCGGCTCGGGCCAAACCGGTAGATCACGGACAGAAACAGCCCCAGCACGACCATCAGCGCCGGCCAGCGCGCCGCCGCGACGAGCAGCGCCGCCCAGCTGCCCAGGCCGAAGAAGTTCAGCACGATCGGCACCACCACGATGGCCGCCATTGCGATGACGATGAAGAGGATGCCGCCCAGGGTGAAGCCGAGCGTGATGAAGGTGCGCCAGACGAAGCCGCGCTTCTCCTTCTCGTGGTAGGCAATGTTCAGCGCGTCGAACAACGCCTTCATGCCCTGGTTGGACGTCCACAGGGAGGTCAGCAGGCCGATGACGACGCCCACGCCCAGCGCGTGCCGGCCGTTGGCGGTCAGTGCTTTGATCTGCTGCTCGATGATGTCGAGCCCGCCGCCGGGGACGATGCCCTCGATCGCCCTCATCTGGTCGTTCACGGTCACCGGGTCGGCGAACAGGCCGTAGATCGATACCAGGGTTGCCAGGGCGGGAAAGATCGCGAGCAGGGTGTAGAAGGTGACGCCAGCCGCCTCGGTCATCAATCGGTCGTCATTGAACGCGTTGACGACGCGCTTGACCACGTCCCACCAGCCGCGCGCCGGAATCTGCAACGGGTTGGCTGCCGTCCATCCGGGCATTTCCCCGCCCGGCCTTCTGCCGGCGCCCGGCAAGGGCAGGCGCGCCGGAGCATGGGGCAGGCCGCGGGCGCGGCGGTAGCCTTCCACCAGCAGCCCAGCCGTCGCCAGCGTCAGCAGCAGGACGGCGCTGGGGCCTTGTTCCTTCGCCATGGTGCGCCCTCTCGAATGACGGCGTGGTTTAACGCGAAGAGCGGCCTTGGTGCAAAGACGCACCGGGCGGCATGGTCACGTCTCGCTGCTTCCCTCCGCCACACCAGCGAGCCGCAAGCCACGGACATAGTGCTCGGCCTGGGCAGGGTCCTCGAAGGGGTTGCCGCGCAAAGCGTCCTGCACCGTGCAGCCGGGCTGGATGGCGAGCAGGCGCTCGCGCACCCCGGTCGCCTCGCCCACCCGGCCGGCATGCCCCAGGGCAGACAAGTAATGCTGCAGCCCGATCGAGAAGCGCGGGTTCAGCTCGCTGGCACGGCGGCCGAGCATCACGGCAGCGCCGTAATCTCCCCGGCACAGCTCAAGCAGCGCCATCTTGGCGTCGTAGAAGAACGATATGGGATCCATCGGCGAGAGTCGCTTGTAACGAGCAAAGCGCCGGGCTGCCTCTTCGAAATCCCCAAGATAGATGTGGGCAACGGCGGACAAGCCCCAAGCCATGGCAAGGTTGGGGTTCAGCGCCAAGGCCTGGGCATGCAGTTCTTGCGCCTCCCACGGACGGTGGTGCAGGAAAGCCCTTACTTGCCCGGCAATGGTCAGGTTGCGCGCGTCCTGCGGGTCGAGCATCACGGCGCGCTCGGCGTGATGGCCAGCTTGCGCCACCACGGCGTCATGGCCGCCATGGTTTTCGCTCCAGCCCTGTCCGACGCAGATCATGTTCCAGTAAGCCCGCCAAGCGTGCGCCGCCGCGTAGTCCGGGTCCAACTCCAGGGTCCGGGCGAACAGCTCCCCCGCCTGGACGAACTCGTCCCGCCGCAGGCGCCAGATCAGTGGCAGCGCTCGCAGTACCATCTCGTAAGGGCTGGCATCCGTTGCAGGATGGGCCGCGGCGCGGCGGCTTTCGGCCTGCATGATCTCAGGGTCGATCTGCGCCACGATCTCGGCCGCCACCTCGTCCTGCAGCGCCAGTTGGTCGTCGGATTGCCGGTCGAAGCGCCGGGCCCAGACGATCTGGTTGCCCTCGCGCAGGTCAAGCAGCCGCATCGTCACCCGCAACCGCCGCCCCGCGCGTTGCACGCTGCCGTCCAGCAGGAAATCCAGATCAAAGGCGCGACGCAGCGCCGCTTCATCCCGGCTGGCGAATTGCGCCATCGCGGAAGACGACACGACGACCATCGACCCGAACCGCATCAACGCCGAGGTGACCTCCTCAGCCAGCATATGCGAGAGCTGCGCCTCGTCCTCGCCCGTTCCCACCATCTGCAACGGCAGCACGCCCACCCTGGCGCCGCTGCGCCCTGCCGGACCGGTCTCGTCATGCACGTCCACTGCGCGCGACTGCGTGGAACCAGGCAAGGTGCCGGCGCGGATTTCAGCAACCAGGTGTTGGGTCTCTGCTGATGGAGCTGCGTCCAGCTTGTCCGCCAGCGCCAGCCGACAGCGGTCGAACGCCTGGATCGCCAAGCTGCGCTCGCCTCGTTCGGCATGGGCTCGCATCAGCGCCCGCCAAGCGGCTTCGTGGGCACGGTCGATGCTCAGCAGCTTCTGCGCGATGGGAATGACCGCCTCGGGTGCGCCCTGGCCCGCCAACAGGGTCTCCACGATGCCCCTGGCCCGGTCCCGCAACCGGTCGCGCTCCCTGGCCAGCCATTGGTCCAAGGCTGGGTCAATGCTGTCGAACTCGTCCAACAGCTCCCCGTCGAGCAGGTCGAGCGAGGAAGGTTCGGCCGTGGTGGCGCTCAGCACCTGCTGCACATCGATCCACACCATGTCCAGCCGCAAGGCCAGATGGTCTCGCGTCACCCGGATGACCTCGCCGCCAAGAGGGGTGAGCACTTCGCCCAAACGATGGATTTCCTGCCGCAGGGAGGCCCGGGCTTGTTCTTCCAGCCTGCGGGACCAGAGCAGCTCTGCCAGCCGCGCCCGTGCGACTGGGCGCGGCGCTGCAAGCGCCAGGATCGCAAGCAGGGCACGGGTCTTGCGGCCGAGCGGCAGCACGCTCTCCCCGCCAGGCGTCCATGCTTCCATTTGGCCGATCAAACGCAGATGCAGCACCACTGTCCCGCCAACGCTCCGCACTGCCGTGCCGACGACGCGACCTTCATCAGCGATATCCGTGTGTGATCCGTGATGGGTGGGGTTCATGAGGGACCAATGCAAATGTATGTGATCCTATATAAGGGTTTCTCTGAAAATGTTCCTAGTATCATTTTTCCATACAGAGTCGTAACGGGAAATCCACAACTCCGCTTGAGTCGGACCACCGCGCGCGATCTCGTCCAGCGGCGCGAGATAACCTGCCTCATCCAAGCCGCCGAAATGCCGCGCCCGGGCGCGCAAACCGTCCCGCGCGATCGCAAGCACTTCTTGTGCCAGGTCGCGCAACGTGCCCTTGCCCCAAGCCGTTCCCGCCGCCGTACGAGGCACCTGCGGCCGCAAAGCCGTGAAGGCCGCGACTGGAGAGGCGCGCACGAGCGCCGATGCTGCAGACAGCGCCGCCTCATCGTAAAGCAGGCCCACCCACAGTGCGGACTGGGCCAGCATCATGGCCGGACTGCCTGCATCGGCACCGCGCATCTCCAAAAAGCGTTTCACCCGCACATCCGTGAAGGCGGTCGTCACATGATCGGCAAAATCCTCCACTGTCGCCCGGTGGCCTTGCGCCTGCGCCAGGCGGCCCGCCATGAAATCCCGGAACGAGCAGCCAGCCAAGTCTATATACAGGCCGTTCCTGCGAATAAAATACATGGGCATATCGAGCAGCCAGTTGGTGAACTGCTCGAACCCGAAATCCTCCTCAAACATGATCGCCGGCATCCCGGACCGGTCAGCGTCCACATCGGTCCAAACCTGGGCGCGGTTGGACAGCAGGCCGTTTGGCTTGCCCTCATAGAAAGGGGAGTTCGCGAACAGGGCGGTCGCCAACGGCTGCAAGGCCAGCGACACCTGCAGCTTGCGCCGCATGTCGCCCTCGTCGGCGTAATCCAGATTCACTTGCACGGTGCAACACCGCAACATCATGTCCAGGCCGCGCGTGCCGACCTGCGGCATGTAGCGGCGCATGATGGCGTAGCGGCCCTTCGGCATCCATTCCGCCTCGGCCAGCGTCATCAGCGGGTGGAAGCCGAGCGGGGCGAAGCCGATGCCGAGCGGTGCCGCCAGGGCGGACACGGCCGCGCAGTGCTCGTCCAACTCCGCCTTGGTCTGGTGCAAAGTCTCCAGCGGGGCGCCCGACAGCTCGAATTGTCCGCCCGGCTCGAGCGAAACGGATGCGCCCTTGTGCGGCCCCAGCCCTTTCAGCCCGATCGGCCGGCCCTCGTCGGTGATCTCTTCCCAGTCCGGGCCCGCGATCTTGTCCAGCAGGGCGCGGATGCCGCCAGGCTCGTAGGGCGGAGAGGCCAAGTCATGCAGGCGAACGCCAAACTTCTCGTGCTCGGTGCCGATGCGCCATTGGTCCTTCGGCTTGCCGCCAGCCGCAAGATAGTCTGCCAGTTGCTTGACCGACTCGATCGGGGTCGCGTCGGCCTCGGACGGGTTGGACATGCGTGGCGCGGCTTTCGGACGTGTGTTGCGGCCAGGGATGGTGCAACGGGGGCGGCACCGTCAAGCAGGCGCGAGGCCAATGATGTTGCAGGGTCCGGACGAGGCTGTAAATCAGGCAGGCATGAACAGCGCGCACACCGACATTGCCGCCGGCGGCTGGGTGAGGCACCTGCCGCCGGGGTGGCGGCCGTATGCCTTGCTGGTGCGGTTGGACCGGCCGATCGGCGCGTGGCTGCTGTTCCTGCCCGGGCTGTGGGGGCTGTTGCTGTCCGGCGCGCCTGCTGGCCGCACCGCCTGGCTGGCCGCGCTGTTCGCCGTGGGCAGCGTGGTAATGCGGGGTGCCGGCTGCGTGGTCAACGACATGTGGGACCGCGACCTGGACCGCAAGGTGGCGCGCACGGCGGCCCGTCCGCTCGCCTCCGGGGCGCTGGGGATGCGGCAAGCCTGGGCGCTGCTGGTGGCGCTGCTGGCGGCGGGGCTGGCCGTGCTGCTGCAACTGCCGCCGCTGTGCTGGGCCCTTGGAGTGGGATCCCTGGTGCTGGTGGGGCTGTATCCGCTGGCCAAGCGAGTCACCTGGTGGCCCCAGTTGGCGATGGGCTTCACCTTCGGGTTCGGCGCGCCGATGGGCTATGCTGCCGGAGCGGGACAGCTGGATGGCGCATGCGCCGCGCTCTACGCCGCCGCCATCCTGTGGGATCTCGGCTTCGATACGGTGTATGCTCACCAGGACCGCGAGGACGACGCCCTGGCCGGGGTGCGCTCCACAGCCCGGCTCTGGGGCGAGCGGACCCGGCCGTTTCTGCTGGCCTGCTACGCCGCCGCGCTGGGCACGCTGGCGCTGGCCGGGTGGTTCGCCGGGCTTTCTGTTGTGTTCTATGCGGCCCTGCCGCTGTCGGCCGCCCTGCTGGCGTGGCAGGTGGCCCGGCTGGACATCCATGACCCGGCGGGCTGCCTCCGCCTGTTCCGCCTCAACCGCGAGGTGGGCCTGGCCGTCGCGTTCGCCCTCCTGCTCGGCCGGCTGTGACGCGGGACTTCATCGCCGCCAACACCGCCCTTGCGCGCGCGCCGCTGGTGCCCGAGGCGCTGCTGCATCTCGCCACCGAGATCACCCCGATCTGGCAGGCGACGGAGACGTTCCTGCAACGCCACGGGATCGAGCCGCCGTTCTGGGCCTTCGCCTGGCCTGGCAGCCAGGCGATGGCGCGCCATGTGCTGGACCATCCCGCCTGCGCGAGGGGGCGCCGCGTGCTGGACTTCGCGGCGGGCGGCGGGCTGGCCGCGATCGCCTGCGCCATGGCGGGCGCGGCGCAGGTGGACGCCGTCGAGATCGACCCGTTGGCGACGGCTGCGACGGTATTGAACGCCGCTGCCAATCAAGTCGCCGTCCACGCCTTCACCGCCGACCTGACCGGTGCTGCGAACCGATGGGACCTGATCCTGTGCGGGGACGTATGCTACGAGGCGGCCATGACGGACCGCATCATGCCCTGGCTGCGGGCGATGGCCGCCGCGGGCGCGGAGGTGTGGATCGCCGATCCCGGACGCGCCTACCTGCCTGCCGGGCTGCACCCGTTCGCCCAGTATGACGTGCCCACCACCCGCGAGCTGGAAGACACCGACATGCGCCGCACCACCCTGCACCGAATCATCCCGTGAGGCGGCTGCTCGGCTTCGCGCTGCTGTTGCTCGCCGGGACCGCTTCGGCGCAAACTCCTGCTCCGGGCCAACGCTGGGCGGCGGTGCTGGTGGCCGGCGACGACTCCCTGCGGGTGTTCGACAACGCCACGGCCCAGATGGCGGCCGTGCTGCAAGCCGGTGCGGCTGCGCCCGGTATCCACCGGCTCAGCGCCGACTCGGCCGCCCCACATGCCTTGCTGGCCACCCGGCGGCGAGTGCTGGAGGCCATCGCCGCGCTGCACCCGGCGCCGGGTGCAGCCTGCCTGGTGTTCGTGACCTCGCACGGGGCGCATGGCGTGGGCACGTACCTCGCGCCGCACGAGGAGTTCCTGACGCCGCGGGATTTGGACGCCGCCTTGCGCGCCGGGTGCGGCGCTGCGCCGACCGTGGCGATCGTGTCCGCCTGCTACAGCGGCGGCTTTGCCCGTGCGCCGATGGCACGGCCGAACCGCATCCTGCTCACCGCGGCCCGGGCCGACCGCCCCTCCTTCGGCTGCGACGCTGGCCGAGAGCTGACCTTCTATGACCAATGCCTGCTCGGCACGCTCCATGCCGGGCGGGGGACCTGGCCGGAGGTGATCGCCGAGACGGGGCGGTGCGTGACGCGGCTGGAAACCGAGTTGGACGCGGCGCCGTCTGAGCCGCAGAGCTTTGTGGGGGCGGATGTGGCGGGGCTGCCGGTGGTTGGCCAGTAAATCTGACATTGCCTAGAGAGTTTGGTGGGTCAATTTGGATATCAGTAGATGATGGTAAGCGATCGCTTGGTTTGATGCGGCTTTCCTGACAACAAATGCTCAATTAGCGTAGCTGGCACATTAGACTGACCTTTGCCGGATTTCTCCGCCACTCATAGATGTCCGCCTCAGGCTTGGGTGTTCTACGTGGGTCATACGAATTATGCAGAACCACGATGCGGTGACTAGTTCTATCCTTCACCACCGCGATGCGAACCCGATACGCGATTACGTCCCAGCAAACTATCCGCCGCCGCCCGCGCCGCATCCGTGACGCTTTCCCCCGCCAGCATCCGGGCAATCTCCTCCCGCCGGGCCGGGCCATCCAGCGGCGAAACGTCCGTGCGGACTTGGCCGGCAGAAAGCCTCTTCGCCACTTGCAGATGCGCTGAGCCGCGCGCCGCCACCTGCGGGCTGTGCGTCACCACCAGCACCTGCACCTCGCCGGCCACCCGCGCCAGCCGGTCTCCCACCGCCGCGGCGGTGGCGCCGCCGACGCCAGAATCCACCTCGTCGAACACCAGCGTCGGCACGGCGGAGCCGGTGGACAGCACGACCTTCAGCGCCAGCATCAGCCGCGACAGCTCGCCGCCGGAGGCCACCCGGTCCAGCGCGCCCGGCACCTGGCCGGGGTTGGTGGCGATTAGAAAGCGCACGCTTTCCGTCCCGGACGGGCCCCACTTACCCTCCTCCACCGCCGCCACGTCCGCCACGAAGCGGGCGCGGTCGAGCTTGAGTGGAGGCAGCTCGCGCATGACGGAAGCGGCCAAGCGCCCGGCGGCGGCGCGGCGGCTCTCGCCCAAGGCGGCAGCGGCGGTCAGGTAATTGCGCCGAGTCGACTCCGCCCGTGCTTCCAGCTGAGCGATCTCGGCCGTGCCGCTGTCCAGCGCCGCCAAGCGGCCGCGCAGGCTAGCCAGCAGCCCCGGCAACTCCACCACGGCCACGCTGTGCTTGCGCGCCGCGCCGCGCAGAGCGAACAGCCGCTCCTCCGCCCGCTCCAGCTGGCGGGGGTCGGCGTCCACTTCGTCCGCCAGCCGGGCCAACAGGGTCTCGGCCTCCGCCAGCGCCTCCTCAGCCCGGTCCAGGGCGGCCAAGGCGGGGGTGGCCGGGTTCGGTTCCGGCGCGCCCAAACGTTGCAACGCGCGGGAGGCGGCGCGCAGGGCGGCGGCCGGGCCAGGGCTGCGACGGTCGCGTGGGGCGATCTCAGCCACGGCGGCGGCGATGGCCTCGGCCCGGCGCTCGCCTTGCTGCAGCCGCTGGCGTTCGGCGGCCAGCTGATCTTCCTCGCCTTCCTGCGGCCCCAACTCGCCCAGCTCATCCGCGGCGTGGCGCAGCCAGTCCTCCTCGCGCGCGGCCTCGGCGATCTGCCGGCGGGCGGCTTCCAGCGCAGTGCGAGCACTGCGCCAGCCAGCCCAACCCTCCGCCACCCCCCGACGCAACGGCACGTGGGCGGCGAACGCATCCAGCAGCGCAGCATGGCCCGCTGGGTCGGCCAAGCCCATCTGGTCGTGCTGCCCCTGCACCTCCACCAGCAGGGACCCGGCGCGGCGCAGCAGCCCCACGCTCACCGGCTGGTCGTTTACGGTGGCGCGGGAGCGGCCGTCCTTCGCCACCACCCGGCGCAGCACCACCTCGTCTTCCAGCTCCACGCCATTCTCTGTCAGCAGCGCCAAGGCGGGGTGGCCGGGAGTGGGGGTGAAGCATGCGGCGACGCTGGCTTGCTCGGCACCCTCCCGCACCAGGCCCTGTTCGGCCCGTGCACCCAGGGCAAGGCCCAAGCTATCGAGCAGGATTGACTTGCCAGCCCCAGTCTCTCCCGTCAGCACGGTGAGCCCGGGACCAAAATGCAGGTCCAGCCGCTCGATCAGCACCACGTCACGGATGGAAAGGGCCGTCAGCACTGCGGCTCAGCCTTTGTCCGTCAGAAGATAGACCCGAGATTGCGGGCGAAGAACCCGGGCGTCTCGATGCGTCCCTTGGCATCCGGGATTTGCCCGTCAGCCACCAGTGTCTCGTAGCTGTCAGCGTACCAGGCATTGCCGGGATAGTTGTGCCCCAGCACGGCCGCGGTCTTCTTGGCTTGATCCGTCAGCCCAAGAATCAGATAGATCTCCGTCATCCGGTGCAGCGCCTCGGGCACGTGGTTGGTAGTCTGATAGTCGTCCACCACGCGCTGGAAGCGCCCGATCGCGGCGGTGTAGAGACGCTGCTTCTCGTAGTAGCGGCCGATCTCCATCTCCTTGCCGGCCAAGTGGTCCCGGCACAGGTCGATCTTGAGGCGGGAGTCTTGAGCATAGGCAGAGTCGGGAAAGCGGTTGACCACGTCCTGCAACGCCGTCATGGCTTGCTGGGTGCCCTTCTGGTCACGCTGGATATCGGCAATCTGTTCGTAATAGCTCAGGCCACGCAGGTAATAAGCGTAAGCTACATCACGGTTGGACGGATGAAGCTGAATAAAACGGTCTAGAACGCCGATCGCATCACTGTAATGGTTGGCCAAGTACTCCGAGTAACCGTGCATCAGTTGAGCGTTGGTAGCCCAGGAGGAGTAGGGGTAATATTCCTCAACGTTGTCGAATTGGGTGACAGCCGTGCTGTAACGCTGAGCATTAAGTGCATCCACACCGTTGTTGTACATGACCTCAACGGGCGTGTTCGCCGGGTCCTTGTTCGCTTTGACCTTCTCCTTGGCAGCCACGTCCTCCTTCCTCTCCTCGGTGAATGGATTGAGGCTGCTCAATGTCGCACAACCGCCGAGCAGAGCGGCGAGGGCAAGGCAGGGAAGCAGACGGTGGGATCGCGGCATGGTACCAGGTTCCAGGATTGGCCGCCTTATAGCGGGGCCAGCGCCGGAAGCGAAGCGCCCCTTATGTGGATGCTGCCAATGGCAGCGTCGTCCAGTTCATCAATGGCGGCTCCGCCCAAGCCCAGGCGGAGCCGTTCGCCAGTAAGGCCCGAGCCAACTTGTTGTTCAGGGCGTGGCCTGGCCGATGGGCGACGTAGCGCGCCTGCAACGCGGCACCGACCAATGCGAGATCCCCTATGATATCAAGCATTTTGTGGCGTACGAACTCGTCCGTCATCCGCAACCCGCCAGGGTTGAGCACCCGGGCGCCGTCTACCACGACGGCGTTCTGTAGGCTGCCGCCGCGCGCCAGTCCGGATGCCTGCAATGCGGCGACGTCCGATGCCATCGCGAATGTCCGCGCTTCCGCCAGTTGGCGGCGGAAGCTCGCCTCCGTCAGCCGCAGCGACAGCGCCTGACGTCCGATGGCAGCAGCCTCGAAATCGATGGAAACCGCCATCTCAAATCCAGCGGCAGCCGGGCGCAATTCCGCAAATGCTTCGCCATCCGACACTCTCACTGGATGCAGCACCTCAATCATCCGAACCGGGGCGTCCTGCTCCACAACACCAGCGCAATCCAGCAGGAACACGAACGGCGCGGCTGAGCCGTCCAAGACGGGCATCTCAGGCCCATCCAGCGCGACCACGGCGTTGCCGATGCCGCAGGCGGCAAGGGCCGCCATGACATGCTCGACCGTGCCGATGCGGATGTGCGGCGCTGCCGGGTTTGAGAGAACCGTGCAGAGCAGGGTGTCGCTGACCAGGTCAGCTCGGGCTGGTATGTCGGCATTGACGTCTGTACGATGAAAGACGATGCCGGTGCCGGCCGGAGCGGGGCGCAGCTCCATCTGAATCGTCAAGCCCGTGTGAAGGCCTACGCCAGTGCAGCCGATCGGCGCTGCGAGGGTGCGTTGTGCCTTGTAGGGGCTTGACGTCAGCTCGGGCGGCAATCCATCCATTCGCATCGCCTTGCAGGGACATCGCCCGATCCGGCCCACACTTTTGCGGCCAGAGTGCAACCTATGGCGTGCGCCCTTGGTCGCAAAGTCAATCATTGTTGCCGGGTATTACGGTATAAAAGGTTGTTTATAAAAGATTACGAGTGTGATGAAACGCAACGAACGATGCCTGCCAGAGCCGCGGTGCGGCCCTGGCCGATCGTTCAAGAGGACTGACGACGCAGGAAGGCCGGGATATCTAGGCCTTCCTCCGCTGGCGCTGGCCGGATAGAGGGCGCATCGCCCTGGGTCGCAGCCGGGGGCTCTGCGCGAGGTGCTTCGGGAGTAGGCACTGGGATAGCGGACCGCCCGCGTATCGCCCCTGTCACAATGCCGAATAGGCTACCGCGTATGGGGGCGGGCTGGACCGGTGCGGTCGGCTGCTCCACGAACAGGCCGCGCGTTGCCAAAGGCGCTGATGGCCGGGACCGGACGGGCTCAGCGGCCAACTCAGGCTCCATCGCGGGCACGGGCAGCACGGGCGCACCCATGACACTCACCGGACCGGCAACCGTATGCGTGCCTGGCTGGCCCATCGGCATGGCGACGGCCGGGGAGGCCGCCGGGGACGGATGCGCTACCATGGGCTGAGCCAACGCCATAGGCTGGGACGGCGCACCGCCAACGGCGATCAGCCGGGGCCGCTGCGCCTCCGCGAGGACGCCCGTGTCGATTCCGGTTGCAACGACAGACACGCGCACGCGGCCGGTCAGGCTGTCGTCCACTGCCGAACCGAAGATGATGTTGGCGTCGTCCGCCACTTCCTCGCGGATGCGATTGGCGGCGGCGTCCACCTCGAACAGCGTCATGTCCTCACCGCCAGTGATGTTGATCAGCAGGCCACGTGCCCCGGCCATGGACGTATCCTCCAGCAACGGGTTGCTGATGGCGAGCTCGGCGGCGCGGATGGCGCGGCCTTCGCCCTCGGCTTCGCCGGTGCCCATCATGGCCTTGCCCATTTCCGCCATCACCGTACGAATGTCGGCGAAATCTAGGTTCACCAGGCCTGGCGCCATCATCAGGTCGGTCACGCCGCGCACGCCCATGTAGAGGACGTTGTCGGCCATCTTGAACGCCTCTTTCCAGCCCGTGCGCTCATTGGCAAGCCGGAACAGGTTCTGGTTCGGGATAACGATCAGCGTATCCACGTAGCTCTGCAACTCGGCGATGCCGGCATCGGCCGCCTTGGCACGGCGCGCGCCCTCAAAAGTGAACGGTTTGGTGACCACGCCCACCGTCAACACGCCGCGCTCGCGCGCCATGCGGGCGATCACCGGGGCGGCGCCGGTGCCAGTGCCGCCGCCCATGCCGGCAGTGATGAACACCATGTGCGTGCCTTCCAGGTGGCGCGCCAGCTCCTCGCTCGCCTCCTCCGCCGCCGCCCGGCCGATTTCAGGCTTGGCCCCTGCGCCCAAGCCCTGCGTGAGATGCGGGCCGAGCTGGATGCGACGGTCGGCCCGGCTATGCATCAGCTGCTGCGCATCCGTGTTGGCGACAACGAAATCGACGCCCTGCAAATCGAGCGCGATCATGTTGTCCACAGCGTTGGTGCCACCGCCGCCAACCCCGATGACGGTGATGCGCGGCGTGAAATCGGTGTGCAGCTGCTGCGGAATGGTCAAGTTGAGGGTCATGGAGTTCCTCCAGTTTGAAAAGGGGCGGGGCGGGGGGTGGTCACACCCGGTCCCGCAGGAAAGCGGTGATGCGGCGGAGCAGCCCAGCAGGGCGTTCCTGCGCGCTGAGGTCGAGGTCGCTCAGGGCGCGGCCTTCGCCGGCCGCCCAGGTCAGCAGCCCGGCGGACACGGCAAAGCCCGGCCCCGTCGCGGCGTCCGGCAGACCGCGCAGCAGCCGCGTATCGGGCCGGCCTAGCCGGACGGGGCGGCCCAGGATGCGCCCGGCCATCTCCCGCGCGCCTACCAGCTGACTGGCGCCACCCGTCAGCACCACGCGGCTGCCCGCCGCCCGGCCTAGGCCTGCGGAGTCCAGCCTGTCGCGCACCAACTCGAACGTCTCTTCCAGCCGCGGCTTGATGATGGAGATCACCATGGAGCGCGGGTACTTCGCATGGGCGTGGTCGTCCTCGCCCACCATCGGCACCGTCAGCATCTCGCGCTCGTCGTCCGGGCTGCCCTGGGCGGAGCCGTTCAGCGTCTTGACCCGTTCGGCCGCCGCCACCGTGGTGCTGAGCAGCCGGGCGATGTCGTTAGTCACGTGCTGGCCACCCACCGGCAGCTGCGCCGTGTGCAGCAGTTGGCCCTCGCAGAACACCGCCATGCCCGTCGTGCCGGCGCCCATGTCGATGACGGTGGCGCCTAGCTCCCGCTCATCCTCCACCAGCACGGACAAGCCAGCAGCCATGGGCGCGGACACCAGCTCGGCGATGTCCAGCTCAGCGCGGGCTGCCGTGGCGCCCAGGTTACGCAGCGCCATCGACAGCGCGTCGATCACGTGCAGCCGGGCGGTCAACGTCTCGCAATGGTGGCCGCGAGGATCAGCCACGCCGGGTGTCTCGTCCACGCTGAAGGTGAGCGGCAAGGTGTGGATGGTTTCGCGCCCTTCGCTCAAGGCGCGCGCGCGGCCTTCCTGCACCACCCGGCGCACGTCCGCCTCCGTGACCGCGCGCCCGCCCACCGGCCACTGCACGTTAAACAAGCGGCTTTCCGGGGCGCCGCAGGTGAGGTTGACCGTGACGGAGCGCAGCCGGTGGTCGCTCATGTCCTCGGCCTGCGCCACGGCGCCGCGGATGGCGCGCTCCGCCTCGTCCAGATCCGTGATGCCGCCGCCGCGTACGCCTCGGCCGCGCTGCCAGCCCATGCCGAGCACCCGCAACGCGCCGTCCGCCTCGCACCGGCCGATCAGGCAGACAACTTTGTTGGTGCCGATGTCCAGCACGCCGAACGGCCCCGCGCGGCCGCCGCGCGGCCGGGCCGGCGGGTCCGCTGGCGCCGAGGGGGACAGCAGAAGCCGGCGGGACATGTCGTTCACGCCTTCCTCCCCGCTGGCAAGGCTGTCGGCAGGGTGGTGGGCACGGGCGCTTGCGGACGCACCACCAGCCGGTCCGGCAGCCGCATGTCCACCACGGCCAGCGGGCGGTCGAGCAGCGCCTGGCTGGATTGCAGCTCCGCCAGCTTGGCCAGCGCCGGCACTTCAGCACCCTCCGGCAGCATCACGTCGGTGCCAGTCTTCATCCGCAGGTTCCAGCGACGCTCGCCGACCCGCACCGCGGCCATCACGCGGGATTGCAGCGCTGGCTGCCCTGCCAGCGCGTCGAGCAGCGCCGTCGCTGCTTGGGGCGCACCGATGCCGACCACCAGCGGCAGCTCGCCGAACGCCGCCACGTCCTCGTTGGCGACCGTCTGGCCGTCACGGTCGATCAGTACGAATTTACCCTGGTTCTGCCAGATGGCAAAGGGCCGCCGCTCCGTCAGGTTCACCACCAACGTGCCCGGCAGCTGCCGCTCGACTGCCGCGTGCTCCACCCAGGACAGCGACTCGATCCGCGCCCGCGCGCCCTCCAGGGAAAAGCCTAGCATCGAGTCGCCCCGGTGCACGCCGAGTGCCGCATTGAGCAGCAGCTCCGGGGTGTTGCTGCGCCCCTCCACCACGATGTCCCGCACCCGCATGTTGGCGGCGGAGGCAATTCCCTCCCGCAGCCGCGCAATCGCGCCGCCGGGCTGCGCCGAGTGCATCAGCACGATGCCGGCCAGCACCGCAACGAATCCAGCCACGCCCCACAGCGCCGGGCGCAGCAGGCGGCGCTGCCGCCGCAGCAACAGCCGCAGCCCAGACGGACGGCGCGCCACGTCCCGCGGCTGGCGCAGGATAGGACGGGTCATGCGCGGCACGCAGCCTGCCCCACCATCCAAGCGCAGAGGGCGGGAAACGGCATTCCTTGCTGCGCCGCCTGTTCCGGCAACAGCGACGTCGGCGTGAGGCCTGGCTGTGTGTTCACCTCCAACAGCACCAGCCGGCCCGGCTCGCCCGCGGTGTCGTCGTAGCGGAAGTCGGCCCGGCTCGCGCCGCGGCAGCCTAGTGCCTGGTGCGCCCGCAGGGCCATGTCCATGGCGCTGGCGAACACGTCCGGATGCACCCGGGCGGGCAGCACGTGGACGCTGCCGCCCTCAACGTATTTGGCGTCGTAGTCATAGAAACCGTGGCTGGACGTGATGTCCGTCACTGTCAGTGCCCGGTCTCCCAGCACGCCCACGGTCAGCTCGCGGCCGGGCACATATTCCTCCACCAGCGCGTGCGCGCCGAAGGCCCAACTGGCGGCGATCTCGGCTCGGCGGTTGCCACCCTGGCGCAGGATTTCGACGCCGACGGAACTGCCCTCGTTCACCGGCTTCACCACGTAGGGCAGCGCGATCGGGTCCGCCTCCGCCAGCTCGGCCACCGGCAGCACGCGGCCCGCCGGCACCGGCAGCCCGGCCGAGGCGAACGCCGCCTTGGCTGCCTGCTTGTCCATCGCCAGCGCGGAAGCCCGCACGCCGGAGTGCGTGTAGGGAATGCCCATCCAATCCAGCACGCCCTGGATGGTGCCGTCCTCGCCGAAGCGTCCGTGCAAAGCGTTGAACACCACGTCCGGCGCTGGGGTAAGCGCCGCGATGACGGCCGCCAGGTCTGGCCCGACCTGGATCGGACGCACATCGAACCCGGCTTCGCGCAAAGCGGCGATGACCTGCATGCCACTGGCGAGACTGACCTCGCGCTCGGCGGAGATGCCGCCGTAAAGCACGGCCACAACCGTCATGCGACCGCCTCCGGCCGCCCAACCGGAAGGCCGATGCGCTTGATCTCCCAATCGAGCGCGACTCCGCTTAGCGCATGGACCCGGCGGCGCACCTCCTCGCCCAGCCCTTCCAGGTCCGCCGCTGCGGCGCCACCGGTGTTGAGCAGGAAGTTGCAGTGCTTCTCGCTTACCTGCGCGCCGCCCCGCGTGAGGCCGCGGCACCCGGCGGCGTCGATCAGCTCCCACGCCTTCATGTCGGGAGGGTTGCGGAAGGTGGAGCCGCCGGTGCGGGCGCGGACCGGCTGGGTCGCCTCGCGACTGGCACGGATGCCGGCCATGCGGGAGGCAATGAGCGCCGGGTCACCCGGGCGGGCGTGAAAGCGGGCGCGGGTGACGACTGCGCCAAGCGGCAGGGCGGCGTGGCGGTAGGCGAAATGCAACGCCGCCGCATCGAGTCGGGTGATGCCGGCGGCGGTGACGACCTCCACCCAGTCCAAGCACTCGGCGACGTCACCGCCATAAGCGCCCGCGTTCATCGCCACCGCGCCACCGATGGAACCGGGGATGCCGGACAGGAACTCCAGCCCGGTGAGCCCAGCGGCGGCGGCGTGCTCCGCCACCGTCGCGTCCAACGCAGCGGCGCCTGCCACCACGCCGTCCGGCTCGGCCGTGACCGCCGCGAAGCCGCGGGCGAGGCGCACCACCACGCCGGTGATCCCGCCGTCGCGGACGATGAGGTTGGATGCGGCGCCGATCACGGTCAGCGGCGCGTCGAGCGGCAGGCCACGCAGCAGAGCGACGAGGTCGGCCGTGCTGGACGGCCGCACCAGCACCTCCGCAGCGCCGCCGACGCGGAACCAGGTGGCGGGGGCAAGCGGCGCATCCGCCTGCACGCGGCCGGCGAGGGCGGGGAGGCGATGCAGCAGGTGGGTTTCTTGCGTGAGGGGCATCATGCCGATCGCCTCGCCCCGCCTTGCAGCTCCATCAGCTGGCCTGGCAGCGCCCCGGCCCAGGCCGTGATGTTGCCGGCACCCAGGCACACCACCATGTCGCCCGGCTTGGCGATGGCATGGATCATCTCGGCCAGGTGCTCCGGACCCGGCAGAGGCACCACGCTGCGGTGGCCGTTGGCGCGCAGGCCGTCCACCAGTGCATCCCGGTCCATGCCTGGTATGGGTGCCTCGCCAGCTGCGTACACGTTCGCCACGATCACCGTGCCCGCATCGTTCATGCAGGTGCAGAACTCGGGGAACAGTGATTGCAGCCGGGAATAGCGGTGTGGCTGCACCACTGCGACCACGTCCCGCGCGCCGGCCTGCCGCGCAGCCTTCAGCACCGCCATGATCTCCACCGGGTGGTGGCCATAGTCGTCGATCACGGCGATGCCGCCCGACTCGCCCACCTTGGTGAAGCGGCGCTTGACGCCCTTGAAGCTCAGCAACGCCGATTTCAGCGTTGCCTCGTCGATTTCCATCTCGATGCCGATGGCCAGCGCCGCCAGCGAGTTGGAGATGTTGTGCTGCCCCAGCATCGGCAAGCGGAACGGCCCCATGCGGCGGGAGCGGCCGCGCGCCCGGTCGGTCGCCAGCACTTCGAAGGTGGCGCCCATGCGGTCAGAAATCACTCGCTCCGCCCGGATATCCGCCTGCGGGCTGAATCCGTAGGTGATGATGCGGCGATCGGACACGCGCGGGATCATCTGCTGCACCGCCGGATGGTCGATGCACAGCACGGCAAAGCCGTAGAATGGGATGTTGCCGACGAACTGGTCGTACCCGGCGGTCATCGCCTCGGCGCTGCCCCAGTGGTCCAGGTGCTCGGCGTCCATGTTGGTGACGACGGCGACCACGGCGGGCAGGCGGAGGAAGCTGCCGTCGCTCTCGTCCGCCTCCACCACCATCCAGTCACCCGCGCCCATGCGGGTGTTGCTGCCGTAGGCGTTGACGATGCCGCCGTTGATCACCGTGGGGTCCAGGTGGGCAGCCTCCAGCACGGCGGCGACCATGGAGGTGGTGGTGGTCTTGCCGTGGGTGCCGCCGACGGCGATGGACCAGCGCAGCCGCATCAGCTCGGCCAGCATCTCGGCCCTGCGCACCACGGGGATCAGCTTGGCGCGGGCGGCGAGCACCTCCGGGTTGTCCCGCTTGACGGCGGTGGAGGTGACCACCACACGGGCTGCGCCGAGGTTGGCGGCATCGTGGCCAACGGTCACGGGGATGCCGGTCTCGCGCAGGCGGCGGACGTTGGCGCTGTCGGCGATGTCGCTGCCCTGGACGGCATAGCCCAGCGTGTGCAGCACCTCCGCAATGCCGGACATGCCGATGCCGCCGATGCCCACGAAGTGGATGGCTCCGATGTCGAGCGGGAGCGCCCTCATGCGGAGACCCGGGCGCAGTAGAGGACGAGGTCGGCGAGACGGGTTGCGGCGCGGCGTTCAGCTATCTCGAATGTGGCCTTGAATGCCCGCGAACGTGCCTCTGAGTCGGCAAGCATGAATTCCAGCCGCTCCTGCAAAACTGGAATTGTCAGGTCGGCCTGACGCAGGAGCAACGCTCCGCCAGCGTCGGCCAGCACGCGGGCGTTGGCGGTCTGATGGTCGTCAATCGCACCGGGCAGCGGCACCAGGAATGAGGGGGTTCCAACTGCCGAAATCTCCGCGACTGTGGACGCCCCAGCGCGGGCGATGACCAGGATGGCGGCCTTCATCCGGGCCGGCATGTCGGTGAAAAAGGAGGCAAGCTCCGCCCGCACGCCATAGGCGGCATAATGCGCCGCTACCCGATCCAGATCCTCGGCACGGCATTGCTGGACCACGTTGAGATGTTTGCGCAAGTAAGTTGGTAAAGCGGTGATCGCGGGTGGAACCAAGTCGGCAAATACGCGTGCACCCAGCGAGCCGCCGATGACCAGGATCGTGTTCGAGTAAACGGGCTTGCGGATGTGTGTTATGGTGAAGTTCTCCTCCATCATAAGTTCAAACCCCGGCCGCACCGGGTTGCCCGTCAGCACCGTCCGCACCCCCGGCGGCACGCGCGCCGTGTCCTTGAACGACAGCGCCAGCGCATCCGCCCGCCGCGCCAGCATCCGGTTGGCCCGGCCCAGCACCGCGTTCTGCTCGTGCAGCACCACCGGCGGTGCATCGCGCATCAGCCGGGTCGCCAGCACGGGCGCTACCGTCGGGTAACCGCCGAAGCCCACCAACGCTGCCGGTTCCAACCGGCGCAGGATCGCGCGCGCCTGCACCGTGCCCGCCGCCAGCCGCGCCATGGCGCCTGCGCCCCGGGCGAGTCCCCGGCCCGCGATGCCCGCCCCACGCAGAACGAACACCTCGCGCCCGGCGAAGCTCTCCGGCAGCCGGGCTGCCGCCCGCGCGTCCGTCATCAGCGCCACTCGGTGGCCGCGCGCCACCAGCTCCGTCGCCAGCGCCTCGGCCGGGAAGAAGTGCCCGCCCGTGCCGCCTGCCGCGATCACGATAGGCTTCACCGCCGGCCCTCTCACGAAACGTCGCCGTGGTGACGCCGCCGGGTCAGCGCCAGCAGCATGCCCATACCGAGCGCCACTGCCAGCACGGAGGAGCCCCCGTAGCTGACGAAGGGCAGCGTCATGCCCTTGGTTGGGATCAGGTGCAGGCTGCTGGCCATGTTCACGAAGGCTTGCAAGCCGAAACTCGTCACCAGGCCGGCAGAGGCGAGGATGACGAACTCGTCATGCTCCGGCAGCAGCCGCAGCAGGCCGCGCACCACGATGAGGGCGAAGATGCCGAGCAGCACCAGGCACATCACCAGCCCGAACTCCTCGCCCATGACGGCGAACACGAAATCCGCGTGCGCGTCCGGCAGCAGATCCTTGACCTGGCCCTCCCCCGGGCCGCGCCCCAGCAGGCCGCCATTGCCGAACGCCTCCAGAGCCTTGTCCACCTGGTAGCTGTCGCCGGACGCCGGGTTGAGGAAGCGGGAAACCCGGCTGCGCACATGCGGGAAGAACGCATAGGCTCCCACGCCCGACGCCATCAGCCCCGCGGCGGTCACGCCCACCATAAACAGGTTGAGCCCGGCCACGAACAGTTGGGCGAAGAACACCGCCGTCACCACCGCCAGCATGCCAATGTCTGGTTGGCTCTTCAGCAGCAGCAAGATCAGCGCGAACACGCCCATGGCCAGGATGGTGCCGGGGAAGCCGCGGGTGCGCCGGCCTTCCGCCATCAGCCAGGCCGCCACCACGGCAAAGCACGGCTTAAGGAACTCGCTGGGTTGCAGCGACATGCCAGGCAGCGCGATCCAGCGGCGCGCGCCCTTGATCTCTACCCCGTGCACCAGAGTCATCGCCGTGAGGGCCAGGGCGACGGCGCAGCCTGCCAATGCCAGCCGCCGCACGCCCTTGAGCGACAGCATGGATACGCTGACCACCACGCCCGCGGCGACCAGCAGGAACACCATCTGCTTGAGAAGAAAGCTGTCCCGGCCGACGTGGATGCGCTCAGCAACGGCGGGGCTGGCAGCCAGCATCATGACGTAGCCGAAGCCAATCAGCACGGCGATGGCCAGCAGCGTGAGACGATCGACGGTCCACCACCAACGGCCTAGGGTCGAGGTGTCGGCACGTGAGAGCGACGGCATCAGGCAGCCCTCTCCGTCAATCCTTGGGCGAGTTCGGCGAAACGGCGGCCCCGCGCCTCGAAGCCGCTGAACTGGTCGAACGAGGCGCAGGCGGGGGACAGCAGCACCACGTCCGCTCCCAGCCGAGCTGCTGCATCGCGGGCGGCCGGCACAGCCTGTTCAAGCGTGCCCAGCACGTCATGCGGCACGCTGCCCAGCTCGGACGCCAGGGCTGCGCCGTCCCGGCCAATCAACAAGGCATGCGCCACCCGGGGGAAGAACGGCGCCAACGGGGCCACCCCGCCCGCCTTGCTGACGCCGCCGGCAATCCAGATGGCGCGGCGGTAACAGCCAAGCGCGCGGGCGGCAGCGTCCGCGTTGGTGGCCTTGCTGTCGTCCACGTAGGGCACGCCATCCACCATGGCGACGCGCTGCTGCCGATGCGGCAGGCCGGGGAAGCTGCGCAGGCCGCGGGCGACGGCTGCCCGGTCCAGGGCGAGGTGCAGCGCGATGGTCGCCGCCGCGGCGGCATTCTGCGCATTGTGCGCCCCGGGCAGCGTAGGCGCTTCGGCCATGGGCAGGATGGGGCCGACCTGGTCCCGCAGCTGGCCGCCATCGCACCACACATCCGCCTCGTGCTCGCCGGATATGGTGATGGCCGCGAACTCGGTGGCCATGGCGCGGCTTCCGACATCGTCCGTGCCGACTACGGCAAGATCGCCTGCATCCTGCCGATCGAAGATGCTGCGCTTGGCAGCAGCGTAAGCGGTCATGTCGCCGTGCCGGTCGAGATGGTCGGGGCTGAGGTTGAGCATCGCCGCTGCTTGGAACCGCAGCGTTGCAAGCCGCTCCAGCATGTAGGAGGACATCTCCAGCACATACACGCCGTCGTCGCCCAGCAAGGGCAAAGCCAGCGCCGCCGGGCCGAGGTTGCCCCCTGCCGCAACGTCCAAGCCGGCGCCGGACAGGATGTGCGCGAGCAGCGCCGTGGTGGTGGACTTGCCGTTGGTGCCGGTGATGCCGACGAACCGCGCCCGAGACCCGGCGGTGCGCACGGCCTGGAACAGCAGCTCGGCATCGCTCCACACCGGCACGCCGGCAACGAGGGCTGCGGCAGCTGCTGGGTGCGCGATGGGCAGGCGGTGCGGGATGCCGGGGGAGAGCACTAGGGCGTCGTAGCTTGCGATGTTCATCGCCGGGTCACGCGCTTCGAGAAAGCTTGCTGCTTGAGAGAAAAGAGGAGCGCGGGCGGCTTCGTTGTCATCCCACGCCGTAACCTGCGCGCCCATAGCCGCCAACGCACAGGCCGCGGGCAGGCCGTTGCGGCCGAGGCCAAGCACCGCATAGCGCCGGCCGGCAAACAAGTCGGTCGGCCACGTCATCGGATTTTCAACGTGGCCAGCCCGACCAGGGCGAGAATCATGGACACGATCCAGAAACGGATCACGATGGTCGGCTCTGCCCAGCCCTTCTTCTCAAAATGGTGGTGCAGCGGCGCCATCAGGAACACGCGCCGCCCGGTCCGCTTAAACCAGAACACCTGCACGATGACGGAGACCGTCTCCACCACGAACAGCCCACCCACGATCGCCAGGACGATCTCGTGCTTGGTCGCTACCGCCACCGCACCCAACGCACCGCCCAGGGCGAGGCTGCCGGTGTCCCCCATGAATACGGCAGCCGGGGGCGCGTTGAACCATAGGAAACCCAGGCCCGCGCCGATCAGGGCGGCCAGGAAGACCATCAGCTCGCCCACGCCCGGCACCGGGTTCAGCTGCAGGTAATCGGCGAACACCCGGTTGCCGACCAGGTAGGCGATCAGCGCGAACACGGCGCAAGCGATGATGGTCGGCACAATGGCCAGCCCGTCCAGCCCATCTGTCAGGTTCACCGCGTTGGACGCGCCTAGCATCACCACCATGCCGACCAGCGGGAACGCATAGCCAAACGGGATCAGCACCTCTTTGAACACGGGGATCGTTAGTCCTGTGGCCAATGGGCCACGCGTCAGCCAGCTAAGCCAGGTAGCCGCCGCCAAACCGATGATGAGTTGCGCCCACAGCTTGCCGCGCGCCGACACGCCGCGGGTGTTGCGGCGTGACAGCTTGAGGAAGTCGTCCACGAAGCCTACGCCGCCGTAGCCGAAGGTCACGAACAGCACCGCCCACACGTAGCCGTTGTCCAGGTTGCCCCAGAGTAGCACAGAGGCGCCCAGGGCCAGCAGCATCAGCACGCCGCCCATGGTGGGCGTGCCCTTCTTCTCGATCAGGTGGCGCTCCGGCCCGTCCAGCCGAATTGGCTGCCCGCCGCGCTGCACCGCGCGCAGCCGGCGGATCACCACGGGGCCGAGCACGAAGGCGATGATCAGCGCCGTCAACGCCGCTGCCACGGCGCGGAAGGTTATGTAGCGGAACAGGTTGAACAGCGAGACCTGCTCGGCATACGGGTGGGTGAGCAGCAACATCATCAAGCGGCGTTCTCCAGGGCGCGCACCACGGCGGCCATGCGGCTGCCGAGGCTGCCCTTAACCAGCACAGCGTCGCCGTTCCTGACTTTAGCCGCGACCACGGGCGCAAGGGCGGTGCTGTCCGCCCGGTGCGCGCCCTGCACTCCAACGGGCACGGCATCGAACAACGCCTGCATCAGCGGGCCACAGGTGAACAGCAGGTCGGCGGAGCGGGCCACAGCGGGAGCGAGGGCGGCATGTTCCGACCATCCCGCCGTGCCCAGTTCCAGCATGTCTCCCAGCACCGCCACACGCCGGCCCGGCATGGTGGCCAGCACCGCCAGGGCCGCCCGCACGGAAGCCCCATTGGCGTTGTAGCTCTCGTCCAGCAGGCTTGCGCCGCCGGGCAGCCTGCGGCGCAGGCCGCGCCCGGCGCTGGGACGGAAGCCGGCCATGGCGGCCGACCCATCGACGCCCAGCGCGTTCGCCACGGTGAGCGCCGCCAGCGCGTTCAGCACCATGTGGGCGCCTGGCGCGTTGACCCGGAACCGCACCGTGCGGTCCTCGATCTCCGCCGTCACATCCGTGCCGTCCGCGTCCGGCTGCATTGCCACGACCTGCGCCAGCCCGAACGTGTCAGTCCGCGCTGCCCGCACCGCCAGCCGGCCGAGCATCGGGCTATCAGCCGGCAGCACGGCCACGCCGTCGGGCTGCAAGCCATCACCGACCGCGCTTTTCTCGTCCGCAATGGCCTCCAGCGAGCCAAAATGGCCGATGTGCGCCGCCTCCACTGCCGTGATCAGAGCCACGTCTGGGCGCACCAGGCGGGATAGCGGCCCTATCTCGCCCGGGTGGTTGGTGCCCAGCTCCGCCACGCAAAAGGCGGCGTCTGCCGGCAGTCGGGCCAAGGTCAGCGGCACGCCCCAGTGATTGTTGTAGGAGGCGAGCGCCGCGTGCGTCGGCCCGGCAGCGGACAGCACCGTGCGCAGCATCTCCTTGGTAGTGGTCTTGCCGACGCTGCCTGTGACCGCGGCCACGCGGCCGCGGAACCGTGCCCGGGCGTAGCGGCCGAGCGCCCACAGCCCATCTAGCGTGTCATGCACCAACAAAGTGGCGCCGGGCATGTCCCACTGCACCATGGCACCCGCGGCCCCCTGGGCCAGCGCCTCGGCCACGTGCGCATGCCCGTCGCCGTTGGTCCCGGCCAGGGCCACGAAAAGGTCACCGGGCCGCAAAGTGCGGGTGTCGATAGACACCCCTGTCGCGCCGAACGGCGTGCGGAACGCACCACCCGTTGCAGCACCCAGGTCGTCGGCGCTCCACATCACGCGATGCCCGCCAAGCGCCGTACAGCGGCAGCGTCATCGAACGGCACGGTAACGCCGCCAGCGGTCTGGCCGGACTCATGGCCCTTGCCCGCCAGCACCAGCACGTCCCCACGGCGCAGGCCCTCCATGGCGGCAGAGATGGCGGCGGCGCGGTCGCCGATATCGCGCGCGCCGGGGCAAGCAGCGCGAATAGCGGCGCGGATGGCGGCCGGGTCTTCGCCGCGTGGGTTGTCATCCGTGACGATGACGGTGTCGGCCAAGCGGTGGGCAGCATCCCCCATCAGCGGACGCTTGCCACGGTCCCGGTCTCCGCCGGCGCCGAACACCGCATGCAGCCGCCCTGCAGTGTGCGGGCGCAACGCGGTAAGCAGCCGCTCCAGCGCGTCCGGCGTGTGGGCATAGTCCACATAGATCGCGGCTCCATTTGGCAGGATCGCCGCCAATTCCATGCGGCCGCGCACGCCCGTCAGCGCCCCGAGCCGGTCCAACGCGAGAACTCCCACGGCTTCCGCCAGGGCCGCGGCCAGCAGGGCGTTGTCAGCTTGGAAACGGCCCGGGAGCGGCAGGTCGATCGCACGGCGCGCGCCGCCGGCCAGCAAGTCGAGGTGCTGTCCGCCGGCATAGGGCGTGGCCCGCAGCAGGCGGATGACGTCCCCGTCCTCGCCGACCCAGCCAAGTTGCAGCCCGCGTTGCGCCGCCGTGGCACGCAAAACCGTTGCTGATTCCGTGTCCAGCGCCGTGCTGGCGATGGCGGGCGCGCCAGGTGGCAGCAGGGCGGTGAACAGCCGCAGCTTGGCCGTACGATAAGCCGTCATAGTGCCGTGGTAGTCCAGATGGTCCCGCGTGACGGTGGTGATGCCGCCGGCTGCCAGCTGTACGCCGTCAAGCCGAAACTGGTTGAGGCCGTGAGAGGAGGCCTCCATCGCCGCGTAGCGCACGCCTTCGCCCGCCAGGGCGGCCAGGATGTGCGCCAGCGTCACCGGGTCTGGGGTGGTAAGGCCGCCCCCGCCGGTGTGCCCGGGTGCGATCACGCCCAGCGTGCCCAGGCTGGCCGCCGGGCCGGCATGGCCCAGCAACTGGCGCAGGAACTCGGCCGTGCTGGTTTTGCCATTAGTGCCGGTCACGGCCACCACCGTCTTCGGTTGCGCACCTGCCTGGGCCGCGGCCAAGCGGGCCAATGCCTGGCGTGGCTCGGCGGCGAGGACCAGTGGCCGGGTTGGCACGCCGGCAGGCCACTGCGTTCCCATCGGCGCCAGCACGGCCGCGGCCCCGCGCGCCACTGCGTCCGCGATGAAGCTGCGGCCATCCGTGCCAGAGCCTGGCAGTGCAGCGAACAATAGGCCCGGCGTCACCGCCCGACTGTCCGCTGTGATGCCCGTGATGACAGCGTCCGACACGCTCCCCGCTTCGATCCCAGCCTGGTGCAGCATGTCAGTGAGCCGCAACGCGGGTGCCGAGGGCTTGCTCGCCCAGCAATTCAGAATTCAACCGCGCCTCATGTCGCAGCTGCTCAGGCGTGCGTGGCGCTCGTGGGCCAGGTGCGGCAGCCGGGCGCACCGCGTTGTCAACCGCTGTGACCGGGGGGGCTGCAAAAGGTGTGAGAGGTGTAGAAGGCGGCACGAAGCTGAGCGACCCCGTCCAGTGCGGCACATAGCCGTGCGGTGGAGCCATTGGAATGGCCAGCGAAGCGGTGACCTCCGGCATGTCCGCCATGTCCGGCAGCAGCCCCAGCATAGGGCCGATCTTGGCTATCACCCGGCCCGCCGCCGGCGCGCTGACCGCGCCCGCGGTGGAGTAGCCACCGGTGCTTTTGTTGCCGTGCGGTTCGTCCAGCATGAAGTACACGGCGTAGTGCGGCGCATTCATCGGGAAGACGCTCATGAACGCGCTGACGTTGGCGTGCTTTTTATAGACGTGCCCGCCCACCTTCTCCGCCGTACCCGTCTTGCCGCCCACGAAGTAACCCGGGATGTCCGCCGGCTTACCGTAGCCGTCCGTCACCACCAGACGCATCAGCCGGCGAATGGTGTCGCTGGTCTGTTGCTGCATCACCCGCGTGCCGGAGCGCGGCTCGGACCCCGGCTCCTGCGCCAGGATGGTCGGGCGCAGCACCACGCCGCCATTAGCCAGCGCCGCCGTGCCGCGCACGACGTGCAGCGGGCTAACGGCGATGCCGTGGCCAAAGCCCACGGTGAGGTTCACCGCTTCCTTCCAATTGGCGACTGTGGGCACGATCGGACGGCCTGCTTCCGGCAGCTCCACGCCGATGCGGTCGAACATGCCCATATTGCCAAGCCATGCGCGTTGCCGCTCTGGCCCGACGGCCTGCGCGATATGTGCGGCGCCGAGGTTGGAGGAGTACGCCAACACCTCCGGCAGGAACAGGTAGCGGTGCTTGCCCTCGAAGTCGGTGATGGTGAAACGGCCGATGTGGATGTCGTGCGCCGCGTCGTACTCGTTCCAGAGATTGGCCGCGCCGCTGTCCAGCGCCATGGCGGCGGTTTGCAGCTTGAACGTGCTGCCGGGCTCATACATGCCGGTTACGGCGCGGTTGAACCGCTGCTCTGGCGGTGCTTGCGCTGCGAGATTAGCGTCATAGTCCGGCAAGCTGACCATGGCGATCACCTCGCCTGTCCGCACGTCCATCACGATGCCGCAACCGCCAATAGCGGTGAACTCGTCGATCGAATGCGCCAGTTCCTCGCGCAGCACCTGCTGCACCCGGCCATCAAGAGAGAGGCGCAGCGGCTCCGGATCCTCGCGCAGCCGCTGGTCGAAGAAGCGCTCCACTCCAGCGATGCCACGGCTATCCACATCGACGCCGCCCAGTACCTGGGCGGCCACCCGGCCTTGCGGGTAGCGCCGGCGCTCGCCCGCCTGGAAGTACACGCCGGGAATACCGAGCGCGTTGACCGCCATCTGCTCGTGCGGGGTAATCTGGCGGGCGAGGTAGACGAACTGCTTGGCCGAGGCGAGCCGGTCGCGCACCAGTTCCTCGTCAAGCTTGGGCAGCACGGATTTCAGCTTATGAGCGACTTCCGCCGGGTCGATCATCTCCTTGGGATTGGCGTAGAGCCCGGCAGTGGGCAAGGAAACAGCCAGGATCTCCCCATTGCGGTCGGTGATCATGGCGCGGGGTCCATGGAGGCCGGGCGCGGTTCCCGGGGGAGGGCCGTCCATGTCTTCGCTGGCGATCACGTCCGGGTCCGGCACATGCGCCAGGGCGGCCGGCAGCTTTGGATGCATTGGGAAGATGATCGTGGCACTGGCCAGCTTGGCAACCACAGCGCCGAACAGCAGCGCGAAACCGCCAGCCGTGACCAGCAGGCGAGAGCGAGTTGTCTCCAGCGCAGCGCGGCGTTTGAGGTCGGGTGCAGTGATGCGGACGTGCTCCATCAGTGGAACAGCGTCCTGCCGAGCAGCGCCGCGCCGTTTAGCGGGTGGCGGCGCGTCCGAGGAAGGTGTCTGGCCGCTCATCGGCCGGCGGCATACCCCGTGTTCGCAGCCACCGGGACTGGCGCCGGCAGCAGGGTGCGCGCCATGCCAAGCGCCGAGCCGACGAACGGTGCCGGCTGCACGCTGGCCACCTGCATGCTGGCCGGCTGCATGGCCGGGACGCGCAAGGCGGGCTCATAGGCTGGCGTGGCCAAGGCATAAGAAGTTCGGAGCACCGGCCCAGGCGCCCCATGCTCGACCGGCTTGAACGCCGCCAGCATCCTGGGAGCAACTGGCTTGGCCCCTGGGCGGGCGGCAGCAATCTGCACAGCCGCCGCCCTCGGGGCTGGGCTGGGCTGGGCTGCCGACGGTGAGGCACTGATGACCGGGCCAGGCAGCGCTGCCATCGCGTCAGGCGCTTCATCCATCGCGTTCGCGGCTGAAGCCGTGGCGGATGCTGGCAAGCGGTTAGGCAAATCTTCAACCTTGGCGAACTGGGACAGCTGCATTGATTGCAGCTGCAGGTGGTGGCTGGCCAAGTCTGCGAGGCGTGCCGGCTCCGTGAGCAGCGCCCATTCCGCCCGCAGCAGCCCGATACGGTCACGGCCCTGATCTGCCTGCTTTACGGTCCGGATGATTTCCCGGTCCAGCAACTGCGCGCGATGCTTTTCTTGGTAGAGATACAACCCTGCGCCGAGGGCGGCAACGAGCGAGAGGCAGGTGGCGGGCCGGATCATAAGCATGACTCTGCTGGGAGTGACGTGCGGCGTTCGAGCACGCGCAAGCGGGCGCTGCGCGCGCGGGGGTTGCTGGCGATTTCGGCGTCGTTCGGGCGGGCGGCCCGGGGCGACAGCAGGCAGAAGCGCGCATCTGGACGGTGGTCCAACCCGCCCGGATCGTGCCGGGACGGCGCGGGCAACCGGCCGGCCGCTTCCGTCATGAAATGCTTGACCAGCCGGTCCTCGCCGGAGTGGAAGGACACCACCACCAGTCGGCCACCAGGGGCCAGCAAGGCCGCGGCCTGCGTCAAGGCACGCTTCACTTGGCCCAATTCGTCGTTGACCCGGATGCGCAACGCCTGGAACGAGCGGGTCGCCGGATCAATGCCAGACGCGTCCTTGGGAACGGCACGGCGTATGACAGCGGCCAGTTGCGCCGTTGTGGCGATGGGTTGCACGCTCCGGGCCTGCACAATGGCCCGCGCAACCCGGCGGGACCGCCGCTCTTCGCCCAGTTCATAGAGCGTGTTGGCCAGGTCCGCCTCGTCCAGGGTCGCCACGAGGTCAGCCGCAGTGGGACCAGCACGCTCCATTCGCATGTCGAGCGGGCCATCGCTGCGGAAGGAGAAGCCGCGGGCTGGGTCGTCAATCTGGAAGGAAGAGAGGCCGAGGTCCATCACCACGCCGTCCAGCTGCTCAACACCGTGAGCCGCCAGCAGGGCCAGCATATCCCCAAACGAACCGTGCAGCAGATGCAACCGGCCTGGGTGACGCGCGGCCAGTTCAGCGCCCCGGGCGATGGCGTCCGGGTCCCGGTCGATCGCCCAAAGAGTGCAAGAGGCCGCGGCAAGAATGGCGGTGGCGTAACCGCCGCCGCCGAATGTCGCATCCAGGTAGGAGCAACCATTGCGGGGCGCTAACGCCCGCAGGACCTCCGGCAGCATGACAGGAACGTGGCCGATCATGGGGCTGACTCGGCAGGCGGGCTGAAATCCCGCCGGCGGGCGGCCTCGCGCGCCTCTAACTTGCGCCGGGCGCAGGCAACAGGTTCCCAAATTTGAAACGTCTCGCCCATGCCCATGAACGATACCTGGCTGGTCAGCCCAGCATGCTCTACGAGATCCGCCAACAGCAGAACGCGACCTTCCTTGTCGGTTTCCACCTCGTAGGCGTTGGCGTACACGGAAGTCGAGAGATCCTCATGCTCATCGCTGAACTGTCTTAAATTACTGATTCCACGAGATATTTCTTTGAACGTGGAAATCGGCCAGCCCTCGATGCAAGGATGCTTGTGAGAGGTCCGCAAGATTAAGCTGTTGGCCGCATCCGACTCTGCCGCAGCGCGCAACGCGGTGCGGAACGAGGCTGGTATGGACACCCGCCCTTTCGCGTCCAAACGGTTTTGATGCGTCCCGAGGAAGTGACTCATTGCGGCCCAGCACACCCCTCGACCTGCAATCGGAGCTTCCGAACCTGCTCGGATCGCTCCAGTTCATGGAGAAGCATGGGATATCATGGGCCAAAATGGGCGTCAAAGGTATCTTGGATTTGTTTTCGCGACTTGGACGCAATCCTTTGATTCTCACAGGGTTGTTACCAGAAAAGCACGAGTTTTGGTCGTGACTCGCGATTAATATTTCCACGGAAAAAACCCGTTTAGGACTGAGTTCGGTGTCAGGCGGCCTGTAAGCCGGGTTCTGTCCGCACCCAAAACTAGGGTGTTGAACGGCCATTCCTCTGGGACGTGCGTCGCCGCACGCCTCGCGCGACCAACCCGGACAGCAGGGCGAGAAAGCCCCTGCGTCCATTCCCGCAAGGCGAGAATGCCGCCGGCCGTCCCTATTCGGTCTTGCTCCCGGTGGGGTTTACCCTGCCGCCTCTGTTGCCAAAGACGCGGTGCGCTTTTACCGCCCCGTTTCACCCTTTCCCGCAGAATCAAGCGGGTGGTCTGTTTTCTGTGGCACTTTCCCTGAGGTCACCCTCGCCGGCCGTTAACCGGCACCGTCTTCCCGTGGAGCCCGGACTTTCCTCCACCTTTTTTATTCAAAAGGCAGCGACCGTCCAGCCGCCTGACAAAGCCGTGTCTGCGCGTTCCACACCGTAGCCGTCAAGCAGATAGACTGCCGCCCCTAAAAGAGTGCTATGAGACAGGCTGGCATTCTGCCTCGACAGCGTCATTTTAGCTCGCAACTAATTACGTTAAAGAAACATTTATAAGAGTATGAGACTTTGCAATTAATTAACATAAATATGCACAAGAAATATAAATTCGAACTCAAATCGCTTTACACATTAGCTTTGTGGAATACATAATTTGCCAATAAACTTGGCTATAACGGACTAAATATACTGACAATCGATATTTTCTGTATCAAGCACCAAACGACACTAACATTGAGCCAGTATATCTTCTAAATGTTCATAACTCTTAGTCGCTGCATTGCACGTGGTGCAATCTGCTATTTAGCCATGTATGCCGCGTACTCAGGCGATTGGTCCACAAGCAAGGCGAGCTATCCGGCACTTACGGCGGGTCTTCCATCTCTGCGATGCGTGCCGATACGCCGGACAGCCTGCTCCGAGTTTCGCGGTCTGCCAGCCCGTCCACGCATCCCGGACGCCAGTGGCGCTGGAATGCGCGTAGCAATACGTCTTCGGGCAGGTCAGTGCGATATCCAATAGTACCCAGCGCTGCCATAACGTTCGTCGCCGGCTCGGCATCCTGCATTGGCCACAGACCTACCCCATTGGCGGCAAGACCTCGCCAATCAAACAGTTCTCCAGGGTCGTCCTTGCGATCCGGTGCGACGTCGCTGTGGGCCACCACGTTGCGGGCCAGAATAGGATGGCGCTCCAGCACGCTCAGGCATAGATCGCATACTGCCGCCATCTGCAGCGCTGGAAACGGTCGGTAACCCCACTGATGGCCTGGGTTGACAATCTCGATTCCCACTGTTCGATCGTTCAGCCCCGAATGGCCACGCCAATAGGACATGCCGGCGTGCCAAGCCCGGCGCTCCTCCGGGACGAGCTGCCATACCAGCCCATCCTCCTCCACCACGTAATGAGAGGACACGCGCGAAGCTGGGTCTCGCAATCGGGCGATAGCTTCGGCAGCCGTCGGCATGCCTGTGTAATGCAAGAGAAGCATATCTATCGGCACGCCCTCTGGCCGTGCATCGTGGTTGAGGCTGAGCGCCTGCCTCACAGGCCGCGTTCGCGCTTGACCTGATCCCAGGCGGCATTGATGCCTGCGACCTTGTCCGTGGCGCTGGCGATGAACTCCGCCGGCACCCCTCGAGAGGCCAGGCTGTCCGGGTGGTTGGCTCGCATCAACGCTTTCCACGCGGCGCGCACCTCGTCGTTGGTGGCGGTCCGCATGACACCCAGCACCGCATAAGCGTCGTCCGTCGGCTCCGGCCGGAAGCGGGGGGCGGCACCTCGGGCGCGGTCCCAGCTCAGCGCGCCGAGCCGGAAGCCGCGGTGCACGCGCTGCAGGAAGTCCGTCTCGCGGCCGTTGACCGGCTTGTCCGCCCGCGCGATGGCGAACAGCGCCGCCAGAACGTCCTCCAGAACGCCGGGCGCATCGCTGAAAGCGTCTCCCAGCTGGGCGGCATAAGGCTCGAAGCCCTCGTTGCTGTCCCGCGCCGCATCAAACATCCGGCCCACGTCTCGAACAGCCTCTGGGGGGATGCGAAACTGGCGCTTGAAGGCGTCGATCTCCTCGCGCACGACAACGCCGTCGCACTTGGCCAGCTTGGCGGATAGTACCACGACGCCAATGGCAAACAGCTGATCACGCCCGCCCAGCATGGCAGCAATGCGGGCAGGGTTCAGGCCCATGCCCCCCGGCAGCTTGAATTTTGGCAGCCCCTGGTCGGCGGCATGGCCCAGCGCGGCACCCATCATTGCCCCGAACGGCCCGCCCATCACCAGCCCGGCGGCACCACCGATCACCTTGCCCCAATATCCCATGGGGAGAGCCTACCATAAGGCCGTGTTGGCGCTACAGCCGCTCTCTCACGGCACGGTCGCGCAGGCCATCGAGCTTGGCGATGGCACCGGCTGTGGAGAACTGCTCTCGGGCCCGCTGCAATCCCAAAGCGGAGAGGACCGTGCGCAGGCCGGCATCCCCTGCCAAACGGATTAGCGCAGCGGCGGCCGACGCGGAGTCATCAGGGTCGAACAGGAGGCAGGCCTCGCCGCCGATCTCGGCCAGGCCGCCCCGGCCAGAGCAGGCCAGCGCCGCGCCACACGCCATCGCCTCCAGCGCAACAAGTCCGAACGGCTCCTGCCAGCGGCTGGGCACGACCACGATCGCAGCCCGCGCCATCGCCTGCAGCACCTCGCCATGGGGCCGGTAGCCGTGCAGCACGATGCCCGCCGCCGCCGCCGCCGGCTGCCATCGCCGAACGTAGTCGGTCACGGGTGATTTGGGTGAGAAGCCATCTGCGCCGATCAGCTCTGCCCGCCAGCCAGGGAGATGTGGCATCGCCCTTGCACAGGCCTCAATGAATATGTCTGTCCCTTTGTCGGCCACGAAGCGCCCGGCGAACAAGATGGTTCTGTCTCGCCAATGTGGCGGCACGAGTTCTGGTATTTCCGCAGCGTCGAGCGAATTGTGCAGTACATCGGGTTGGGCGCCCGGCGGCGCATCCACGCCATCCAGCAAACAACTTCGCAAGTAGCCAGATACCGTAACGACTTGAGCCAGGCGGGCCAGCAGGCAGCGGCGCGCCTCGGGCGTGCGTGCGCCGCGCATCGTGCGGGGGTCATTGTGCAGGAACAGGCTGACTGGGCGCCGGGGGAAGCGCCGGGCCAGCCAAAGCGCCACGTCCGGCTTGTTGTGAACCTCAATAGGTCCAGGTGACGCCTGCGCCAGCACGAGAGCCAGCTTGGCCGCGTAGCGCTGAGTATGCGTCAGCGGCAGCCACTTTGGCGGCCGGGCCGGCAGGAACGGGATATCAGGAAATCCGGGCCCATCAAAGGGCGGTCCGACGACCAGGGCCTGGTAGCGGGACGGGGCGTTGGCCAGCCGTCGCACTACCATTGCCACCGCACCGGCGGAGGCTGGGCCAAATCCTTCGCGATGAGGCAGCACGATCGTGACGGACGCTTTATGCGGCATGACCTGCCTGCAATGCCAGGCTAGACCCTGCTATGAAAGCGGCATGGAGCGGATCCTCATTATCAAGCTCGGCGCGCTCGGCGACTTCATCCACGCCTTTCACGCTTTCGCCGCCATCCGGGCGCACCATCCTGGAAGCGTCGTCACTTTGCTGACGACCCGACCCTACCAAGCCATGGCAAAGGCCGCCCCCTGGTTTAATGCCGTACTACTCGATGCAAGGGCGCCCTGGTGGAACCTGTCGGCAGCTAGCCGGACAGCGGCGATGATTCGCGGCTTCGATTTCGTCTATGACCTGCAAACCTCCCGGCGTTCGGGCCGATACCACCGTTTGGCAGGGCGACCGCCCTGGTCGGGCATCGCCGCCGGTTGCTCGCATCCGCACCGCAACTCGTCGCGAGACGCCATGCACACGGTAGAGCGGCAGCGCGAGCAACTGGCATATGCCGGTGTGGGCAGCGGACCAGGCCCTGAGCGGGAGTGGCTGATCCGCAGCGGCCATCGGCACGGCGTGGCACCACCTTACGCATTACTCATGCCCGGCGGTGCAGGAGTGGGCAACATCAAGCGGTGGCCGGCCGCGTGTTACGGCGAGGTCGCGCAAAGCCTCGCCGCTGGCGCGATCACGCCGGTCATCATCGGCGGCATAGCGGAGGCGGAGACGGCCCGCATCATCCTGGAAGCGTGTCCGGTTGCCGTGGACCTCACGGGTCAGACATCATTCGGGGACATTGCGGCCCTGGCGACCAGCGCTGTTCTTGTGCTGGGCAACGATACCGGGCCGGTGCACGTCGCCTGCTCGGTCGGCGCACCTACGATTGCGCTGTTCTCGCCCGCCAGCATCCGCCAGCAAGCTGCGCCGCGTGGGCCGAATGGGGAGTGGGCCATAGTGCTGCAGGGAATGAATTTGCACAATCTTACGGTGGCCCGGGTCATGCAGGCGATTGCTGCATTGATTGGCCAGCTGGGTGTGCCGGCACCGGCCTAGCTAGCAGGGCGGCCGCAAGTTCGAAGCCGAGCAGCAACAAGAATTAGCCGCCGACTAATAGCGAGATGAGCAGGCTGATGATGGCGATGGGCCATTCTTGGATCAGCATGGCCACGAACAGTCCAAGCTATAGCGGTAGCAGGTCTTGCAGCAAGCCGTGGTGCGCCAGCAACGCGCCTATGGTCTGCAACAGCGCGGAGAACGGCATTCGCACGAAGGTCGGCGCATCACGCGGCTTACCGAAAGGTGCGGCCAATTCGCTATCCGGAGGGCGGAAGGCGCCATGCAATTTGGTTCCGGATGCGAACTGTAGAGGGTGGCGAAGCCCAAGCTGCGGGACAGCCAGTGACGGTCCCCGCTCACCCGCCAGTATCCAGAGCTGCAAGGCCGCGCTAAATATGAGGAAGCGCGATACCAGCACGGCCTGCAACAGCGCCCCATCCTGGCCCGAGCTGGTCAGACCAACACCGTGGACAGCACAAGCCATTCCCACCAGGCTGGGCCGAGCGGCGCCCCATCCTGTGCCAATCAGCTCCATCGGTGTTCGGTTGTGCAATGCAGCAGAGATTCTCAGGCTGGCCAGGTCGATGCTGATCTCAATGGCAGTAAGAGCGTGCAGCAACAGCCACGGAGACGGCAGCATCAGGCCAAAGGCTGTGTTGCGAAGGAAGTAGCTCATTCTTGCAACGCCGAAACAGCAAGCCCGGCCTGGACGGCGCGGGCCGGGCGGAGGTATCCCAAGCCGCCCTGCCTTAAGGATATCCTGCATGATTCCCTTCGTGTGCTGTAAGTCCATCGCATGAGCGTCGCCATCGTCACTGGTGCGGGCGGACTGGTCGGCTCAGAGGCCGCACGGTTTCTGGCCGCCAAAGGCTTGGACGTAGTAGGCATCGACAATGACACGCGTGCCCGGCTGTTCGGCAGCGGTGCCAGCACACGGCAGGCCTGGGAGGCTCTGGAGCGTGGCACTCACGGCTACACCCACCTAGAGGCTGACATTCGGGACGGGACCGCCATCGAGCATGCATTCGCCCGGCATGGCCCCAGCATCACGCTCGTCGTTCACGCCGCTGCCCAGCCATCTCACGACTGGGCGGCCAGCGACCCGGCCATGGATTTCTCTATCAACGCCACTGGAACGTTGAACGTGCTGGAGGCTACCCGCCGCCACTGCCCGAACTCTGCCTTTGTATTCTGCAGCACGAACAAAGTTTATGGTGACGCGCCCAACCACCTGCCGTTCATGGAGGCCGAGACAAGGTGGGAGCTTTCCGCTTCCCACCAGCACTTCGCCGGTGTGGATGAAGAGATGAGCATCGACGCCACCATGCACAGCCTGTTCGGCGTATCGAAATGCGCGGCCGACCTTATGGTACAGGAATACGGGCGCTACTTCGGCATGCGCACCGCCTGCTTCCGCTGCGGCTGCATCACCGGCGCGGGCCAGGCGGGCGCCATGCTGCACGGCTTCCTGTCCTACCTGGTGAAATGCGCAGTGACCGGCGAGCCTTACACCGTGATCGGCTACAAGGGGAAGCAAGTACGCGACAACATCCATTCCTGGGACCTGGTCAACGCCTTTTGGCACTTCTTCGAGAAGCCCGGCGTCGGCGAGGTGTTCAACATGGGCGGCGGGCGCGAGGCGAACTGCAGCATTTTGGAAGCGATCGCCGAGGCGGAGGCCCTAACTGGCCGGCCGATGCAGCGCAGCTACCGTGACGAGAACCGCGCCGGCGACCATATCTGGTGGATAAGCGACACGAACCGCTTTCGGCAGCAGCATCCTGGCTGGCGCATCACCTGGGGCATCCGCGACATGATCGGGGAAATTTACGCTGCCTCAAAGCACCGGGATCAGTGACGCCTCCACTGCCGATCTTCGTCATCAATTTGCAGCGGCAGGTGGAGCGGCGGCACCACATGACGGCACTGCTCAACCGGCTCGGCCTGGTTGCTGAGTTCGTCACTGCCGTCGATGGCCGTGCACTCACGCCAGCCGAACGCGCTGTCTATGATCCAGCGCGGGCGCGGCGTGTCTATGGCGTGGAAATGCGCGACGGCGAGATCGCCTGCTGTCACAGCCATAGCCGCATTTACGCGCGCATGGTGCGGGACAAGATTGAGACCGCGTTGATCCTTGAGGACGACGTGACCGTCGACGCGCAACTCCCAAGTGTCGTCGGCGAGGTGCTCGCCAATCCGTTCAAGGATTGGAAGGTAATCCGGTTAGACTGCAAGCGCGGCCGGGTGATCAACCCGCCATCATCCAAATTCCGCGGCCAGCAGGTGATGGAACTCTCGAATGGTGCTGGGCTGTTCCGGCTACAAACGCACGTGCTGGGGGTAGGTGCCTATCTGATCCAGCAGGAAGGGGCGGCTCGCATGCTCAAGTATGGAGGGCGTATCTTCATGCCGATTGACCAGATGATGGACCGGTTTTGGGAGAACGGCATCCTTCCCTATGTCGTGCGGCCGTTTCCGGTGCACCAGGGCGATGAGTTCGGCTCCCACGCCGGTGACCGTTCGCTCGACCAGCGACGCGTGGGCCAGCCATTCGCTTTGAGGCAAGCCAGGCGGCTGCAGCGGGTGGTTGATGGATTGAGCAAGCGCGTCTTCAACCTGCGAAACTAGGCGGCGGTTGGAAGCTGGGCATAGAGTTTGGCGAGCTGGCCGGTTGGACTGATGCGGCATGCCATCTTTCTAGCGAGGCGGCCAGCCAGTCCTTGACGGGTCGCGAGCAAGTCTCCGCAGATTTCTGGCTGGCACACTCGGCTCCAGAATGGAGAAGTTCCGCCAACAAAAATAATTGCAGGGCTCCGGTGCGCAATCTCGTGCTCTAGGAGATAGCTCCGCATCACGGTCGAGATTGATGCGCTCTCGAACTGATCCCGGTTGAGTTGCCAGTCGATGTAGGTTCCGCCGACGCCACGCCAGCCAGCGACATAGCTCAGCCAGGTGCCGCTGGCGTCCTGTAATCCCATGGCGAAGTGGCCCGGCGTCGCCAGCAGGGCCGCTTCTAGCTGCTGTGCCCGCTCGGACTCTATAGGGTACGTGCCCTGGCCGCGCAGTGCATCGACAGCTTGCTGCCGTTGTCCGGGAGTGAGCGTCGGCAGGAAGCGGCAGCCAAGCTCACCTTCCGCTTTGCGCCGATAGTAGCGCAGGTTGCGCCGCATCTTGTAGCCAAGCCGCTCCATGGTGGCCTCCAACCCGCCACTCAGGTCCAGGCGAAGACGTACCTCGCGGAAGTGCCACTGTCCCCGAACGCCAGATACGGGCAGGACAGAGCCGGGGACGGTTTGATTGGCCCACAGGGTGGAAAGCATCACCGTATGGGCCAACGGCTTTCTTAGGAGAATGCGAGATGCTGCCTCCATCACAGCCGCCCGGTCAGCCGCGGGGGCGATTACGCCGCCTTGGCCGCCTAGATTTCCTGCCCTTACCAGTCCGACCGGAACGCCATACTTTCGGCGCAACGACAGCAGGGCAGCGCCATACAGCATGTTCGAGCGACGCATGAGCAAGGCCATGGGCAACTCATCCCACAGCGCAGCCCAGGATAGGAACCGGTGCAGTGACGTCATTCCATCATCAAGCGAGCCGCTATGCTCCCGTAGGGCATCGATCTCAGAATGGGCTGCTTGGATGCAGCGCTGCCCGAAAAGCGCTTCGACTCGCGTGTCGCCATCTGCAAATCTGAGAATCATCACGGTCCTTAATCCACGCTGCACAGCGGCTGCCTGCGCTGGCTACGCCTTCTGCAATTGTGATCCGCATCTTGCTCAAATGATCCCAGAATTATTAAACATTCATGATGCCTGAACACACTTATCGTAATTCACTCCCATGAACGATGCGTTTCTCGAGAGCCGTCTCTCTGAGCAGGACCTGCAGCGCCGCAGCATTTGGGGCGTGGCATTCTCGATCACCGCGCAAGCGGTGCGCTTCGTGCTGCAGTTCACATCACAAATCCTGCTTGCGCGCTTGCTCGTGCCAGCGGACTTCGGTCTCGTAGCCATGGCTGCGCCCGTGCTGGCGCTTGCCCAAACATTGGGTGAACTCGGCCTGGCCCAGGCTGTCATACAGCGCACCGCGTTGACCCAGGCCGACTTGTCGCTGCTGTTCTGGCTCAGTGTTCTCGTCAACGCCGGGTTGGCTGCGCTGATGCTGGCAGCCGCTCCAGGCGTCGCCGTGCTTTACGGGGAGCCGCGCCTCGTGGCCGTGCTGGACGCCTTTGCCGCCCTGCTCGTGCTGAACGGCATTGGATCGCAGCAGATGGCCCTTATGGCGCGCCAGATGCAATTCGCCGAGATGGCCGTCATCGACGTGGCCTGCCTGGTGGCCGCCGTAGCAGCAGGAGTTGGCTGCGCGCTCGCCGGATTTGGATACTGGTCGTTGGTGGCCATGCAGGTCAGCAACCTCGGAGTCATCACCCTGATGGCGTCCGCCAGGTCAGGATGGCGCCCATCCCGACCTGCCTGGACAGGCGGCATCTGGTCCACGCTGACGTTCGGGGCGCACATGACTGGCTACAACCTAGTGACCTACGCTTGCGGCAATCTGGACAGCGTCCTGATTGGGTTGGCTTCGGGCAGCGTCAGCCTCGGTTTCTATGATCGTTCCATGAAGCTGATTGTAACGCCGCTGTGGCAGTTGAGCATGCCGCTGGCGCGTGTCGCGACCGGGCTGCTGTCCCGCCTGCAGGACAAGCCGGCGGAGTATCGCCGCGCATACCTTGTGATGCTGCGCGGGTTGCTGATCGCCACGGCGCCAGGCTTTGCGTGCGGCGCTGCCAGGGCTGGCACGCTGGTTCCTGCCTTGCTTGGCCCACAATGGGCCGGTGCGGCGTCCGTGGTCGCCTGGCTGTGCATCTCGGCGATCCTCGTGCCTTATGGCATCAGCGCGTCCTGGCTGTTCATCAGCCAGGCGCGGGTGCAGGCGCAGTTCCGATGGGCCTGCCTGCGGACCGTCCTGAGCTTTGGTGCCCTGGTGGCCGGGCTACCCTGGAGCGTCGTGGGCGTCGCCATTGCCTACGCCTTGGCATCGCCTCTGGTGCAGGGCTGCATGGCGTGGGGGGCAACGCGAGAGGGTGCCGTCAGCTTGCGGGACGTGGCGCTCGGGACCTACCCGATCCTGCTGTGCACCGCAGTCGGCACAGCAGCAGCACACTGGTTCGCAGTGTGGGCGCCCATGCCGGGCGTCGCGGCAGAACTACTGGCGAGCCTGGCCGTGACCTACGTCGCGGGTGCGGCATCCCTGCTCTGCTTCCCCGCCGGCATCGCCCTGCTGCGAGACGTGGCGATGGCTCGTCATGCCTTCCGCCGGGCTGCGTCCTGATGCCGGCAGAGCCTTCGTGAGAGAGTGACGTCCATGGCAGGCTGGCAGTTCTGGATTGATCGCGGCGGTACCTTCACCGACATCGTGGCGCGCGATCCTACTGGCCGGCTCACTGCCGTCAAGCTGCTGAGCGAGGACCCGGGCCGCTACCGCGACGCCGCCGTGGCCGGCATCCGGGCAGCGCTCGGCCTGGCACCGGGCGCGCCCATCCCGCCGGGCACGATTGACGCCGTGAGGATGGGCACCACCGTCGCCACCAACGCCCTGCTGGAACGCCAGGGCGAGCGGACGCTGCTGGTGGTCAACCGTGGGTTCGCCGATGTGCTGCGCATCGGCAACCAAGCCCGGCCCCGCCTGTTCGACCTCCATGTGCGCCTGCCCGCGCTGCTGCACGAACGAGTGGTAGAGGTGGGCGGCCGGGTCGGCGTGGATGGCGCTGAGATTGAGCCGCTGGACGAAGCTGCCGCCCGCGCCGCCTTCGCGCAGGCCGTGGCAGACGGCATCGACGCCTGTGCCATCGTGCTGATGCACGCCTGGAAGCATCCTCTCCACGAGCAACGCCTGGCCACGCTGGCGCGGGAGGCCGGGTTTGCCCAGGTGTCGGCCAGCCATGCGGTCAGCCCGCTGCTGCGCCTGGTGCCGCGCGGCGACACGACGGTGGTGGACGCCTATCTTTCCCCCATCCTGCGCCGCTACGTGGGCCAGGTGGCCGCTGAACTGCCCGGCGTAAAGCTGTATTTCATGCAGTCCAACGGCGGGCTGACAAAGGCCGCATCGTTCAGCGGCAAGGACGCCATCCTGTCCGGTCCGGCGGGCGGCATCGTCGGCGCGGCGCGTACGGCGGAGTTGGCTGGGCTGGCCCGCATCATCAGCTTCGACATGGGCGGCACCTCCACGGACGTGGCGCTGTATGACGGCGCGTTCGAGCGTGCATTCGAGACGGAGGTGGCGGGCGTGCGCATCCGGGCGCCAATGATGGCGATCAACACCGTGGCAGCGGGCGGCGGCTCCGTGCTGCACTTCGACGGCGCGCGATACCGCGTGGGGCCGGACAGCGCCGGCGCCATGCCGGGACCGGCCTGCTATCGCCGCGGCGGTCCGCTCACGATTACGGACGCCAACGTGATGGTGGGTAAAATCCAGCCGGCGCATTTCCCCGCGCTGTTCGGCCCGGACGGCAACCAGCCGCTCGATGCGACGGTGGTGCGGGAAGAGTTTGCCGCCCTTGTTCCGGGTGAGGACGAGCGCGCGGTCGCGGAAGGCTTCCTGCGCATTGCCGTCGCTAACATGGCCAACGCCATCAAACAGGTTTCCTTGCAGAAAGGGCACGACGCGTCCTGCTTCGCCCTGCAATGCTTCGGGGGCGCGGGCGGGCAACATGCCTGCCTGGTGGCGGACGAGCTGGGCATGGGGACGGTGTTCATACACCCGTTCGCCGGCGTGCTGTCCGCATATGGGATGGGCCTGGCGAACCAGGCGGTGCTGCGCGAGCAGGCCGTTGAGGCGGCATTGGACGATATCGCCCCACTGCATGACTTGGCTGACGCGCTGGCCGCCGATGCCGCCGCCGCGCTGGTTGCCCAGGGCGCCGACCCGGCGACCGTGCACGCGCAGCGCCGCGTGCACCTGCGCTACGCCGGCACGCAAGCCGCGCTGGAAGTGCCGCTCGGCCCCGATGCACACGAGGCCTTCACCGCCGCCCACCGAGTCCGCTTCGGCTTTGCAATGCCTGAGCGCCCTCTTGTGGTGGAGGCGATCTCTGTGGAGGCTACCGCCCCCGGCGAGCAGGTGATTGAACCCGAATTGGCAGTCTCCGAACGGCCTCCCGTCCCCATCGACACTGTCGCCGTCTGGACCGGCGGAGCGGAGCATGCTGCCCCCGTGTTCGAGCGCATGGCCCTGCGCGCCGGAGACCGCGTGGCCGGCCCGGCCCTGGTCCGCGAGGTCAACGCCACCACCGTCATCGAGCCGGGCTGGACTGCAGACGTGACCGCGCGCAACCACTTGCTGCTGCGCCGCACGGCCCCGCGCGGGTGGGAGGCCGCCATCATTGGGCGGCCAGACCCGGTGCTGCTGGAGCTGTTCAACAACCTGTTCACCAGCGTTGCCGAGCAGACCGGCGCCGTGCTGGCCAACACGGCGCAGTCGGTCAACATCAAGGAACGGCTAGACTTCTCCTGCGCCATTTTCGACGCGGAGGGCCGCCTGGTCGCCAACGCACCGCATGTTCCGGTGCATTTGGGCGCGATGGGCGAGAGCGTGCGGACGGTCATGCGCCACCGCGCCACCACGCTGCGCCCTGGCGACGTAGTGGCGCTGAACAATCCCTACAATGGCGGCACTCACCTGCCAGACGTGACCGTTATCACCCCCGTGTTCGATCCGGCGGGCGAGTGCATCCGCTTCTTCGTCGGCTCACGCGGGCACCATGCGGACATCGGCGGCATCACGCCGGGTTCCACGCCGCCGCAATCCTGCACATTGGAGGAGGAGGGAGTGTTGATCGACGACTTCCTGCTGGTGCAGGAAGGGCGGCTGCGAGAGGCGGAGTTCCGCGCCCTGCTGGCTGGGGGGCGTTACCCGGCCCGCTCGCCGGACGTGAACGTGGCCGACGTCATCGCTCAGGTCGCGGCCAACGAGCGCGGCGTGCAGGAACTGGGCCGGGTGGTGGAGCGCTATGGCTGGCCCGTGGTCGCTGCCTACATGAGCCATGTGATGGACAATGCAGCGGAGAGCGTGCGGCGGGTGCTGGCGCGGCTGCCGAGCGGCTCATTCGCTTACACGATGGACGACGGGTCGCCGCTGCGGGTGGCGGTGAGCGTGGATGCAGCCTCCCGCAGCGCCACCATCGACTTCACCGGCACCGGGGCGCAACGCTCGAGCAACTTCAACGCTCCCCCGGCGGTGACGCGGGCGGTAGCACTGTATTGCTTCCGCTGCCTGGTGGGCGAGGACATTCCGCTGAATGAGGGCTGCCTACTGCCGCTGCGCATCGTGATCCCGCCGGGCAGCTTCCTTTCCCCCGAACCTGGCGCCGCCGTAGTAGCCGGCAACACGGAGGTGAGCCAGGCGGTGTGCAACGCCCTGCTCGGCGCGCTGGGCGCGGCGGCCTGCAGCCAAGCCACCATGAACAACTTCCTGTTCGGCGACGCCACCTACCAATATTACGAGACCATCTGCGGCGGCGGCGGCGCAGGACCGGGTTTCCCGGGCGCGTCCGCTATCCAGACGCACATGACTAACACCCGCATGACGGACCCTGAGGTGCTGGAACTGCGCTATCCGGTTCGCTTGGAAGAATTCGCCATTCGCCACGGCTCCGGCGGCGCGGGCATGTGGTCCGGCGGCGACGGCGCAGTCCGGCGTATCCGGTTCCTGAAACCGATGCAGGCAGTGATCGTGGCTTCCCGTCGGCAGGACGGCCCGTTCGGTATGGCCGGTGGAAATGCGGGCGCCGTGGGGCGGCAATGGGTGGAACGGGCGCGTGGACACCGCGAGCCGCTGTCCGGCACGGACAGCGCCAGCATGCAGGCGGGTGATGTGTTTGTCATCGAGACGCCTGGCGGCGGTGGCTGGGGCTTGGCTTCTCTTCCTCTCGCTGGCGGGAGAGGGTCGGGGTGAGGGTGGGCCGCACCTCAGTTCCGCCGGCTGGGCTGCTCATCGAACACGGCGTAGGCCAGGCCGAGCATCCGCACGGCTGCATCGGAATATCCGGCGCGGTCCGCTTCTTGCGCGAGCGAGATCAGGCGGTCTGCTAGGACGAGCGGGCTGACGGGGGCGGGGGCTTTCACGGTGTCGGTCGTCGGCATGTTCTTGCTCCTGTAGGCCGCTTTTGACCCGGACCAAAGATTGACAATCATTGGTTGCGCAAAAGTTAACAACACAACTTTAGAGCGTAAATCCTTAGTGCTGATGCCAGCGGCCGATCCGGCTCGCGGGCGGCATCCACCGTAAGCACCAAGCTAGCCAAGGTCTGGCCACGTTGCTCGGCAGCCTGCTCCAACGCCACCCAAAATTCCGCTTCTAGCGCCACGGAGGTCCGGTGTCCCGCCAAGGTGATGCTGCGCTTCTGCAAAGTCATGCTGACAGCGCAATGGTTTGAACCCGCGTCTCTGCTATCATAATTGGGTTTGCTTCACGGCTGTCCGGTTCATTGTCTTGTGCAAGGCGCATGACACCGATTTCAGTGGTGTCCGACGTTTGGCTGCGTCACCGGACAGCAGCGCCAAGCTGCACTTGACGCTCGATCCCAACGCCACCAGCTGGTTCAGGCCATGCCGCCAGGGGCCACAATCCCGTCCGACCATATCGCCCGCCCGGCTGGCGCGGTCCGGGGCAACTCGTTCCAAGACTTGACCGCGAAGTCCAGGTGCAGCCTGAAACCGGCAAGATGCTGCGATCATGAGCAACGACCTGGGCGTCCCGGCTCCGGAAAGCGCCGATCTCTACAAGCGCCGCTGGGCGATTAAGCTATTCTCTCGCTGCGCTGAGCAGACGCTCTGCCTCCCCACTTCCTGGCACCAGCGAGAACGCAGTCCACATTACTGTTACCCAGGTCGCCGCCGTGCTGCTCAGGCTCGCCCAAGCCACCCAGATAACAGTCCAGAGCCCAATCATCTTCGCCCGCCTCGTGCGCGCAAACCTCACACACCGCCACCGCCTCGACCAGCCGCAAGCAGCGCAAAGTCAAATCTGATGGCGCCGATACAAAACAAACACCGAAGCCAGACAGCCGTGAACCATGTTCAGGCATTACCAAGGAGGAGCAAGTAGGCGCTACAGCATCCCGAGCGGTTCCCGCCGCCGTGGCGGGGGAAAGGCACGATCGATCTCGGCCAGATCCGCCGCCGACAGCTCCAGGGCCGCTGCCGCCGCGTTCGCCCGCAAGTGCACCTCGTCGGACGCCTTCGGAATGCTGATGACCCCTGGCAGTCGCGCCGACCACGCGATTGCTACCTGCGCCGGGCTCGCGCCATGGCGCTGCGCCACCGCCTGCATTGCCGGGTGCCGCAGTAGCGCGCCGCCCTGCCCGACCGGGGAGTAGGCTATCACCGGCACATGCCGCCCGGCGCACCAGGGCAGCAGATCGAACTCAATGCCGCGCGCCTCCGGGTTGTACAGCACCTGGTCGATGGCGGGGACGCCCAGCTCCTCCAGGTCGGCCACGTCGAAGTTGGACACGCCCCAGCGCAGGATCTTGCCCTGCTCGCGCAGCCGCTCGAACGCCTCGGCTGTCTCCGCCAGCGGCACGCCGCCGCGCCAATGCAGCAGGTACAGGTCCAACCGGTCGGTGCCGAGGCGCTGCAGGCTGGCCTCACAGCTACGCGGCATGGCTCGGCGTGTTGCGTTCTGCGGATACACCTTGCTGACCAGGAATACGTCGTTCCGCCGCCCGGCCATCGCCTGGGCCACGACGCGTTCCGCTTGGCCGTCGCCATACATCTCGGCGGTGTCGATCAGCGTCATGCCCAGGTCCAGCCCCAGGCGCAGTGCGGCGGCTTCGGCGCCGGCGGGGCGGTGGCCCTCGCCCATGCGCCAGGTGCCCTGGCCGAGGAACGGTACAGCCGCGCCGTCCGGCAGCCGTACCATCCTCATGGGGCAGCCATGGCGGTGCACAGGAGGGCCGGTAGCTCGGCCAGGGAGCGGATCAGCACGGCGCCGGTGGCGCGCAACGCCGGGTCGTCGCCGTGCGGGGCGAGGCCGACGCAGGCCATGCCGGCGGCACGGGCCGCGCGGGCGCCGGGCACGCTGTCCTCCACCACAAGGCAGGCGCCAGGGGGCACCCCGGCGGCCGCGGCGGCGTGCAGGAACACGTCGGGCGCCGGCTTGCCGTTCGGCACGTCCCGCGCGCTGTGCAGCCGGCCTTCCACCAGGGGGACCATGGCCACCCGCGCGAATTTGGCCGCCATCTCCTCGTGCGACGAGTTGGACGCGATGCGGTAGGACAGGCCAAGCGCCGCCGTCGCCTGCAAGGCCGCGTGCGCACCGGGCACCGCCTCCAGTTCGGCGCCGAGAGTCTCGACCAACCGGTCCCGCACCCCGTCCACCCAGCCGGGCGGGAGGGAACGGCCGGTGTGGCGCTCGATCACCGCCCCGATGTCCGACAGGGTATGGCCTATGAACAGCACGGCGCTTTCGGCCTCGTTCATTGGCCAGCCGAGGGCGGTGACCGCCGCCGCCACCACCCGGTTGGAAACACCTTCGCTATCGACCAGCACGCCGTCGCAGTCGAAGATCACCAACCGCAGCGGCTCAGGAGTCATGCCGGCTCAGCCACCCGAATCTCGGCCGACGCCGGATCGGGCGCGGCGCGGCCGGCGCGAGCGTGCGGGCAGTCGGCGTGAGCGGCTGGGCAGGTACGCCCCCCCACCCAGCTGCACAGCCCGGGGCCGCGGGCGAGGCTAGTGCGGACCAGGTCGGCCAGGCTGCCGATGAACGCCGGGTCGGAGTTCTGCGTCGGTGCGCGGAAGTAGCCCGGCACGCCCTTCTCGTGCGCCAGCTCGCGATATTCCACATCCAGCTCCACCAGCGTCTCGGAATGCTCGGACACGAAGGCGATTGGCACCACCAGCACCGCCACCCCGTCCTTGCCGGCCTGCGCGATGGTGTCGTCCGTGCTCGGGTCCAGCCATTTCTGCGGCGTAGCGCGGGACTGGTAGCACACCGTCCAGTCGAGCCCCGGGATATCCAGCTTGCGCACCGTGGCCGCCACGGTGCGCTCAATCTGGAACTGGTACGGGTCGCCCTGCTTGACGATGGTCTGCGGTAGGCCGTGCGCGGAGAACAGCACCCGCAGCTTCACACGGCCATCCAACTCGGCCAGCGCCGCGTCATACGCCCGGCGCACGCCCACCGCGGTGGCGGCGACGAAGCCGGGATCGGCGTGATAGCAGCACAGCGTCGTGGTCGGCGCCACCAGCCCGGCCTGCGCGGCAGCATTCTGCCAGGCGGACAGCGAGGAGCCGGTCGTCGTCGTGGAGAACTGCGGGTATAGCGGCAGCAGCACCACCCGGTCCGGCGCCCAGTCCCGCACCTCGCGCGCCACCGGCTCGCTGAACGGGTGCCAGTAGCGCATGGCCACGAAGCAACGCACGTCGAACTCCGGCAGGGCTCCTTCGAGCGCCCGCGCCTGCTTCTGCGTCAGCCCCAGCAACGGGGAACCGCCGCCGAGGATCATGTAGTTGGCGGTGGCCGCCTTGGTTCGGGCATAAGCGATGATCCGGGCCAGCACGGGGCGGATGAACCCCGGCACCCGCAGGATCGCCGGGTCCTTGAACAGGTTGACCAGGAACGGCCGCACGGAGGCGGGCTTGTCCGGCCCCCCGAGGTTGAACAGCACGACGGCGAGGCGGATCTTGGTCATGGCACCAGACTTGGCCGGTGGCCCGGCATCGTCAAGCACGGCGCACCATCTCAACCAGCTGCCCCACGTGCTCCGGCGGCGTTTCCGGCACGATGCCGTGGCCGAGGTTAAAGATCGCCGGCCGCCCGCGCCAGGCGGACAGCACCGCCTGCACCCCCTCGGCCATCGCCTCGCCGCCGGCGACCAGGGCCAGCGGATCGAGGTTGCCCTGCACGGCAACTCCCGGGGGCACCGCCACGGCGGACAGCGCCGGGTCTGCCGCCGTGTCGATACCGACCGCTTGCACCCCCGTGGCGGCCACGTACTCCGCCAGCATGGACCCGGCCAGGCGGGGAAAGCCGATTACCGGCAGCGCTGGGTGCTGCGCGTGCAGGGTGGCTGCGATGCGCCGGGTCGGCTCGATCACGAAGCGGCGGAACTGGGCTGCGGGCAGCACGCCGGCCCAGGAGTCGAACAGCATCACCGCGTCCGCTCCGGCCGTCACCTGCCGCAGTAAGTATGCGGTGGTCTGCTCCACCAGCACGTCCATCAGCGCGGTGAACAGCGCCGGGTCCCGGTAGGCCATGCCGCGCACGGCGGCGAAGTCCTTCGAGCCGTGGCCTTCCACCATGTAACACGCCACCGTCCACGGGCTGCCGGCGAACCCGATCAGCGCCACTTCGGGCGGCAGCTCGCGCCGGATGCGCCTGACTGCCTCCAGGATGGGCGCCGTCCGCTCTGGCACGTTTGCCGGCCGCAGGATGGCCAAGCCTGCGGAGTCACGGATGGGGTCCAGCAACGGCCCCTCGCCTTCCGCGAACCGGAGGGGCTGCCCGAGCGCCATGGGCAGCATGAGAATGTCGCTGAACAGGATGGCAGCGTCGAAGCCGAAGCGACGGATCGGCTGCAACGTCACTTCGGTGGCCAGTGCCGGATTGAGGCATAGGTCGATGAAGCCGCCGGCCCGAGTCCGCACAGCCCGGTATTCCGGCAGGTAGCGCCCGGCCTGGCGCATGAGCCACACGGGCGGCGGCCATACGGACTCGCCGGCAAGCACGCGGAGGAGCGGAGAACAAGTCACGGCCAACCTATAGAGCAAGAAAGAGTCTTTGATAGGATGGGGTGGTAGTAGGACCCTGTGAGTCATGGGGTACACCTGCCTCTCTGACTCCGCAAATAGGCCATCCACAGCATTGTGCGCGGCCAACCCATTGCCCGCGTTGCTATTTCCGCCACTGTCCCCACCCGGCGCGGAGTCGGCGGCCAAACGCTCCCGCCGGCACGACGCCGCGACTCTTCTCCCCGCTTCCGGACTCCGCAGGCCCGATTGCCCCTGGCCAGCTGGCTTATCCCCGCTATCCTCCCAGCCATGGCGACCGAACGGCTCAACCTGCACCTGGTCTCGGACGCGACCGGGGAAACGCTGAACTCGATCGCGCGCGCCACCGTGTCGCAGTTCGAGCACGCCTCCATCGTGTACCACCGCTGGAGCTTGGTGCGGACGCGCTTCCAGCTGCACCGGGTGCTGGAAGGCATTGAGGCCGAACCCGGCCCGGTGCTCTCCACCTTGCTAGACCGCGGGCTGCGCGACGACCTGGCCCGCGTGTGCGAGCGGCTCGAGCTCAGCGTGGTCAACGTGCTCGATCCGGTGCTCGGCATGCTGCAGGAGCAGATCGGCCAGCAGGCCGCCTCCCGCCCCGGCCGCCAGTACGTGCTGGACGCCGACTATTTCCGCCGCATCGACGCCATGCACTTCGTCCTCGCGCACGACGACGGCCAGGCGCAGGCCGGCATTCTGGAGGCGGACGTGATCCTGGTCGGCGTGTCCCGCTCGTCCAAGACGCCCACTTCGTTCTACCTGGCCAACCGCGGCGTGAAGTCCGCCAACGTGCCGTTGGTGCCGGGCTTGCCTGACCCGCCGGGCCTGGCCGAGCCGCGCTGCCCAGTGATCGGCCTCACGCTCGACCCGCGCGCGCTGATCGAGATCCGTCGCCACCGCCTGCGCATGATCGGCCAGGGACCCGTGCGGCAGGACACCAACGACTACATCGACGCCGAGGCGGTGAAGGAGGAGCTGCTCTGGGCTCGCCGCCTATGCAATCGCCGCGGCTGGCCGGTCATCGACGTGACCCGGCGCTCCATCGAGGAGACCGCCGCCACCGTGCTGCAGCTGATGGAAGCCTGGCACGTGCGGCAGCGCCAAGGCGCCGCGTCCCCGTGATCCCCTTGGCATGATGGCCCCAAACGCGCCGTTCGTCGTCCTGGCCAGCGGCTCCGCCGCCCGCCGGGCGCTGCTGCAAGCGGCCGGCGTCGCCTTCGTTGTCCGTCCGGCGGCGGTGGACGAGGCTGCGATTAAGGCCGCTCTGCGCGCCGACGGCGCCGACGCCGCCGAGACGGCAATGGCCCTGGCCGACGCAAAGGCCGCCCGCGTGCGGGACCCGGCGGCCCTGGTAATCGGCGCCGACCAGTTGCTGGCGTGCGACGGCGAGTGGTTCGACAAGCCGCCCGACCTCGCCGCCGCCCGTATCCAGCTGCTGCGGCTGCGCGGGCGGCGTCACGAGCTGGCGACGGCGGTGACGTGCTGGCACGGAGGCCAGCCAGTCTGGCACCATCTGGCGCGGCCGGCGCTGGCGATGCGGGCGTTCTCGGACGGCTTCCTGGACGCCTACCTCGCCGCCGAGGGCGAGGCGCTGCTGTCAAGCGTCGGCGGCTACCGGCTGGAGGGGCCGGGCGCGCAGCTGTTTGACGCGGTCGAGGGGGATCACGCCGCGGTGCTGGGCTTACCGCTGCTGCCGCTGCTTGGCTTCCTGCGCCAGCACGGCGTGCTGAGGGCGTAGCAGGGCCGCCGCTCCCTGCGCTCAATACTGGAACTGGTAGCTCAGCCCCACGCTGTTGCCCCCGGTCCCCGCGCCCACGTCGGTCTCTACCTTCAGCCCCTTGTAGATGTCGATCTGCACCACCGCCTGCGTCTGCGCCCCTGAGGTGCCCTGCTTCGCGCCGACGTACACGCCGTTGGCCACGTACTTGCCCGCCTCGATCGTAGCCGCGCTGTTGCTGCTGGCGGAGCCGTTGGCGTTGGTGCCGCCGCCCACCGAGAGCCGATCCAGCCCCAGCCCCTTGCGCACCCGGTCCAGCGGGTTGGATGCCCCGCTCGTGGTGCCTGACAGGTCGGCCAGCGCCGCTGCAATCGAGGCGTACTGGAACGGGCTCAGGCTGCCCGCGCTCTTGCCGAACAGTAGCTGCGCCAGCACCTCGTCCTGCGGCAGCGGCGGCGAGGAGGCGAGGGTGATCTTGGGCGCGCTGGCGTAGCCGGTCACCAGTAGCATCGCGGTCCCGGCGTTGGTCGGCGTGTCGGCCTCGAAGTCCAGCGACGGGTCGATCTTGTTGGTCACGCCCGCCCCCTCGAAGCTCACCTTGCCGCGGGTGAAGGTCAGCGTCGTGCCGGCCAGGCTGAACGTGCCGCGCCGCAGGGTGAACCCGCCGCTCACCTGCGGCACCGCCGTGGTGCCGGCCACGTGCAGCCCGCCGCCCAGGATCGCGTCCAGCCCGCGGCCGCGCACGAAGATCTGCCCCGGCGTGTCCAGCTGCAAATCCAGCCGCACCACCGCGCCGGGCTTCGGCGGCGGCGGCGGCGCCCCGGCAATGCGCACCGGCAGCACCGCCACCGACACCGGCAGGTGGTCCGGGATGTTGATGGTGGCGCCGAGGATGGACACCTTGCCGCCTACCGTCAGCGCTCCCTGCACGTCGCCGCGCACCGTGAGGTCCGCGTCGAGGTCCGCCGTCAGCCGGTCGCTGGCGAGCGGGCGTGCGTTGCGCAGGGTCAGCGCCAGATCGATTGGCATCGCCCCGGCAAGCCCGACGCTGCCACTGGCGGCAATCGTGCCCGCGCCGGCCTTGCCGGTGAAGCTGGCGATGCGGACGGTCTGCCCCGCGCCTTGGATGGTGGCGGCGATGTTGGTGATCCGCACCCCTTGGCCGAAATCCTGCACCTCGCCGTTGGCCAGCGTCACCGTGCCGCTCACCTGGGGGGCGGCCGCCGTGCCCGCCACCGCCGCGTCCAGTGCCACCTGCCCCCGCGCCCGGCGGCCCTGCGCCGTCAGGATCGGGTCCAGCACCGCGAGGTCAATCCCGCCCGCCGCCCGCAGCGCCAGCGCCCCCGCCCCAAGCGGCGCGCGCCCGGTGACGGACACGGCGGACGTGCCCGCCGCCAGCCGCGCATCCAGCACGGCGGCATGGCCCCCCAGCTGCGCCGTCGCGGTCAGGCTGGCAGGCGGCAGGGAGTGGCCAGGGCCGGAGCGCATCCGCATCCCGGCCGCGGTCAGCCGCAGCGTGCCGGTGGGGTCGGCCGGGGTCCCAGCCAGCTTGGCGTCCGCGCTGATGTCCCCGGCGGCGTCCAGGGTGGGGGCGAACGGCTTGGCCAGGTCCGGCGTGACCCCGCGTAGGCTGGCGGTGAGCGCCAGAGTGGGGGACACCCGCCCCGCCAGCTCCAGCACCGCCTGCTGCACGCCGAGGCGCAGCCGGTCCACCGTCACACCGGCCCCGAAGCTGACCCGGGCCGGCGCCAGTAGCCGCACCACCTCGCCGTGCCAGTCGGCGGTGAGCGCGGCCAGCTGCACCACCTTGCCGGGCACGTTCAGCGTGGCCGCGCCGCCCATCACCGCATCCGCGCCGGCCAGGTTGGTCAGGTTGGCCGAGAGCCGCAGCGCGAGCGCGTCCTCCGGCCCGTTCGCCGCCAGCTTGGCCGAGCCGCCAATGCCGCTGGCCTCGATGCCCTCCACGTCCAGCGTGGCCGCCACCACGGGGTGGCTGGCCGGGTTCTGCACCCGCGCCGCCAGCACCGCGCGGCCCACGCTGCTGCCCGGCAGCCCCGCATGGCTCGCCTGCACGTCGAGCTTGCCCACCCCGCCCGCCAGCTCCGCCTCCGCCGTCACGCTGCCGCCTATCGGCTGGCCGATCAGCGCGCGCAGGTCGTCGAGCCGGGTCATGCGCAGGCTCACCTTGCCCTCGGGCAGCGGCGCGCCGGATGCTAGGCTCACCGCGCCCTCGGCGTGCAGGCTCTTCCAGTCGGCGCGGTCGATGGTGGCGTGCAGCGCCCCGTCCGCCCCCCGCTCGGCGTGCAGGGCGAGGTTCAGCGGCGCGCCCTCCAGCGTGCCCTGCGCCGTCACCGACCCGGCAGGCTTGCCGGGCAGCCCCGTGGTATCCACCGCCACCCGGATCGGCCCGCGCGCCACACCCCTGGTGCCCACGTCGCCCGCCAGCGTCGCCGCCACGGCCAGGTCGTCCGTCGGGCCCTTGGCGGTGCCGGTCAGCGTGGCGGCTCCCTCCACCGTAGGCGCGAGCGCCGCCAGGTTTGGCAGGCCGACCTTATATTGCAGGTCCAGCACACCGGCCTTGTCCGTGCCGCTGGCCGCCACCGTCAGCGCGCGGCCGTTCACCTCCGCCCGGCTGAGCGTGACGTCCCCGCCCGCGAGCGAGGCCGTGATCCCCAGCCTGGCCGCATCACCCAACAAAGCGGGCACGGGGGACAGCCCCCCGGTGATGCCCACCGTTCCGTCCAGCGTGATGTCCGTGACGCCGTTCGCCACCGCTGCATCCACCACCAATTGGGTGCGGCCTTGCAAGTCCACCCCGCCCGCGGCGGCCAGCGGCTGCAAATCCGGAGCTGCCAAGTCCACGTGCGCCTTGATGGCGCCCGCCGTGTCCGCGGTGCCATGCGCCTGCAACAAGGGATGCGACAGGCTGAACGTCACCGGCCGCGCTGGGTCGTCCAGCCGGGCGTCCGCCTGCAAGGCGAGCGGCGCCGCGGCCAGCAGGTCGGGCTTCGGCCCGGGGATGCGCACCCCCGTCGCGGTCGCATGCAGGCTCGCTGTCCCCTGGTTGCCTTGCAAATCGGCGGACAGGGAGGCGATGGCGGCCCCGCCCGCTTCCAGCCCGGCCAGGCGCAGCGTGCCGGTGGCGTCCGGCTTGGCGAACGGCCCGTGCACATGCGCGTCCAGCGCCACGGACCGCCAGGACACGCCGGGCGCGGGCGTCATCGCCGGGGCGTTCGCCGTCACGTCCAGCTCCGCCGCCTGGCCGGCGATGTCGATGGTGCCGTTGGCGTTGGCCCGCAGTGGCCCGGCGGCGAGCTGCACCGCCGTCCGCTCCCCCGTGCGCGGCCCGGCCACGCTGCCTTGCAGGTCGATCGCCCCCACGTCCGGCAGCTTGGCGACCGTTGCCACGAACCCGTGCGCCGGCTCCGCCACGCTCAGCCGGGCGTCGAGCGAGGCCGGGTCGATGCGGCCGCGCACGGCGTAGCTGCCGGGGCTGTCCAGGCGGTCGATCGTCACGTCCACGTCGCCATCCTGCAACGAGGCTAGGTGCGCCTTGCCGTCCAGCGCCAGCACTGCCGCAACCCCCGCCACCGGCTCGCCTACGTCCGCGCGCGCGATGCGCAGCGCCGCCACGCTCACCCGCACCGGCAGGCTGAACGGCTTGCTGTCCGTAGGCCCTGCCTTGGCGGGGGCGGACGAGACGGGCAGCCGCGTCACGCCCACCCGGGCGGCCGACAGCAGGTCCACCCGCGCCTCGCGGTGCAGCAGCGCCAGCGGCGACCAGTCGAGCGCCACGTCGTCCAGCGTCAGCCAGATGCCCTGCGCATCGCTCACCTCGGCATGGCGCAGCCGCAGCGCGTCCGGGAAGCGCCCGCCCAGGCCCGCGATCCGCACCTGCCCGGCCGTGAGCTGGCCTGCCAGCCGCTCCACCAGGCGGCGGCCCGGGTCGATGTTGAGCAGCAGCACGGCCGCCAGCAGGGCGAGCACCGGGATCAGCACCAGCACGCCCAGCGCCCAGCCGAAAATCCTCAGTGCGGTGTGCATCAGAATGCCTGCCCCAACCCGATGTACGCCTGAAGGATCTGATCCTTGCGCCGCTTCTCCAGCGGCACCGCCACGTCCACCCGGATCGGCCCGATGGAGGTGTAGTAGCGCCCGCCCACGCCGACGCCCTCGAACAGCGTGCCATTGAACGGCGCCGAGCTGCGCCCGACCTGGCCTGCGTCGATGAACGCCGCCGCCCCGAAGCTCTCGCCGATGCGCTGGCGGTACTCGATCGTCCCCGTTGTCAGCGAGCTGCCGCCGGTCGGCCGGTAGTCGGCAAACTGCGGCCCGGCGGCCTGGTACGCGTAGCCGCGCACCGTGCCGCTGCCCCCGGCATAGAACCGCTGGTCTGGCGGTATCTGGAACGTGGTGGCGCCCAAAGCCGAGCCGACCGTGGCGCGCAGGGCGATCACGCTGCGGCCCGGCGCGGCCAGGTTGACGTAGGTGGAGCCGCTGAGCTGCACCAGGGTAAAGAACGAGCTGCCGCCGCCGAACGGCTCCGTCGGCCTCACTGCGAGCTTGGCCTTGATGCCGTGCACCGGGTTGAACAGCCCGTCCGGCCCCGTGCTGTCGTAGGTCAGCCCGAGCGGCAGCTGCGCCAGCTCGTAGCTCTGCGTCACGCCCTCCTGGGTCACCCGCTCTTGCACGCCGCCCACTCCCACCGACCCGCTCAGCACGTCGGTCAGCTTGCGGCTGAGCGCCACCCCGGCCAGCACCGCCTTGCGGCTGTAGGCATACAGGTTTTCCTTCAGGTACGCGGCATTCCAGGCAAGCGTCTGGTCGCGCCGCTGCCAGTCCGGCTGGGTAAAGCCGACCGTGAAGTCGTAGCCGGGCGCCTTGATCTCGGCGTTGGTCTCCGCCTGGGTCAGCAGCGCGCCGAAGGTCAGCGTCTCCGCGTTGCCGAACACGTTGCGGTAGGCGAAGGTGGCGCCTCCCGTGGCTCCCGTGTCGGTGGAGTACGCCGCGTTGAACGTGATGGCGTGGCGCGGGCCCTCCACCACCTTGAAGGCCAGCGGGATGCTGCCGTCCGGTGCCAGTCGGTCCGGGATGGCGGCGTTCACCGAGGAGAACACGCCGCTGGCCGCCAGGTCCTGCCGCGCCCGCTCGATCGCCACCGGGTCGTACGGCTCGCCCGGGTGCACCAGCAGCCGGCGGCGGACATAGCTGTCGTTGGTCGCCTTCAACCCGTCCACCGTGATGACGCCGAGATCGACGCGCGGCCCCGGGTCGGCGTGGAAGGTAAGGTCGATCACGTGCTCGCCCGGCGTCTCCACCGCGTCCGGGTCGCTCACCTTGGCGAGCGCGTGGCCGGTCTCCTGCAACGCCGCTAGCAGCTTGCCCTGCGCGGCCAGCACGGCGGACGCGACCGCCGGGTCGCCAGGCGCAATGCCGAGCTTGGCCTGGTCCGCGGCCGACACCGGCCCGTCCACCACCACCCAGCGCAGGTGGAACAGTGGCCCGCGCTCCACCGTCACGGTCACTGCGGCGGCTGACCCGGCGGGCTTGGTGGCCAGCGCGTCCGGCAGCGCCGGGTCGTCCACTGCCCGCCCGTCGATCTGCACCGTCACCCGGGCGCCGTAGTAGCCAAAGCTGGTCAGCGCGGTTTGCAGCCGGTCCACGTCCCCCTGCGCCCGGGTGACGAGAGCGAATGGCCCCACCGGCGCGCTCTTCTGCAACGAGAGCAGGGAGGAGCTGCCTCTGAGCGCCGCGTCGATCGCGCCGTCCCCGGTCGGCGCGATGGCCACTGTGTAGGGCTGCGGGTCGGCAGCGCGCGCGCCCAGCGGCGCGAGGATGCCGGCCGCGACCAGGAAGGCCGTACGTTGGAGGAGGCGGCCGCGCTGCATGGCGCGAGCTTATACGGACTGGGCCGCGCATTGTCCCGTGCCGCGGCCAGGCGTATGCGGCTGCCATGCCCGCCGAACGGAGCCTCCACCGCACGCGCCGCCCCATGCTGTCGCGCTCGTCCCTGCAATCCGGCCCGGGCGCACGCAAAGGCATGGTGTGGCCGGACTGCCCGTCACGCACGGCCCGGGTGTTGGGCGGCGCGCGGGTGGTGCGCCGGGGCGTCGCGGCGCTGGCCTGGACGTTGGCCGCCTGCGTGGTGCAGGCGGTGCTGCTGTTGCTGCCGGGGCGGCCGAAGGTGGCGTTCGCCCGGCTCTACTGGTCGGTGTTCGCCCGGCTGATCGGGCTGCGGGTGCGCCTGGTCGGCACGCCCGCCAGCGGGAACGGCCGGCGCGTCATTTACGCGGCCAACCATTGCTCCTGGCTGGACATCCTGGCGCTGGGCGGCCGGCTGGAGGCGTGCTTCGTGTCTAAGGGCGAGGTGGCCAGCTGGCCCGGCGTCAACTTGGTGGCGCGGCTGGGCCGCACCGTGTTCGTCAGCCGCACTCGCGGCGCCACCGGGCGAGAGCGCGATGCCATGCGCGCCCGCCTCGCCGACGGCGACGACCTGCTGCTGTTCCCGGAAGGCACCAGCTCGGACGGCTGCCGGGTGATGCCGTTCCGCTCGGCCTTCTTCTCTGTGGCTGAGGGCGATGACCCGCCGCTGATCCAGCCGGTGTCCGTGGCCTACGACCGTCTGGCGGGCCTGCCAACACGGCGCAGCACCCGCGCCATGTTTGCCTGGTATGGCGACATGGACCTTTCCGGCCATTTCTGGCGGCTCGCGCAGGGCCATGGCATGCGGGTGACGGTGCTGCTGCATCCGCCGCTGGATCCGCGCAACTTCCTCAACCGCAAGCAGCTGGCCCAGGCTACCTGGGACGCAGTAGCCGCCGCTGCTGCCGCCATGCGGCAGGACCGGGAGGAGTACATCACGCCCACCGACGCCGCCGGACCGCTAACTCTCCGCAGCCTTAAAGAGT
>CAXTJU010000014.1:0-53927 GCA_964244655.1 uncultured Acetobacteraceae bacterium
TACGCCCGCATGTCGGACGCCGAGCTGCGCAAGATCATCGACGAGCCGCCGCAACACGACAGCGGGTGAGGCGCGTCCGCGCTCCGCAGTGGCCCTTCCTCAAGAATTTGCCACGACTCAGCCGGTTCGCCATGCTGATTGCATGGCGGAACCCCTCAGCGAGATGGTCGATCTGCCCCATGGCCCCACCGCCGTGCGGTGGCGGCGCGACCCGCGCGCCCGCCGGGTCGGCCTGCGGGTCGATGCCCGGGCCGGAGCCGTGGTCGTCACGCTTCCCGTCCGCGCCAGCCGCTTGGCCGGCCTGCGCCTGCTGGCCGACCATGCGGCCTGGGTCGGCGACAAGCTGGCCGCCTTGCCGCCGCCGCTGGCCTTCGCCGAGGGCGCGGCCATCCCGGTCGGCGGCGAGCCCCACATCATCCGGCACGTCCCGGCCGGCCGGGGCGGGGCTTGGCTGGCGCCGGGCGAGCTTCACGTCGCCGGGGACCGGGCTTTCCTGGCCCGGCGCGTGGCCGACCTGCTCCGCGCGGAGGCGCGCCGCCGCCTGGGCGCGCTGGCGGCGGGGCTGGCGGCCGAGACGGGCCTGCATCCGAGCCGGATCGCGCTGCGCGACACGCGCAGCCGCTGGGGCAGCTGCACCGCCGCCGGGGCCGTCATGTTCCAATGGCGGCTGGTGATGGCGCCGCCGCGGGTGCAGCACTACGTGGTGGCGCACGAGCTGGCGCACCTGCGGCACATGAACCACGGCCCGCAGTTCTGGCGGCTGGTCGAGGCCCTGGCGCCGGACTGGCCGGACTGCGCCGCCTGGCTCGGGCGGCACGGCGCCATGCTGCTGCGCGCGGGCCTGTGACGGCTTGAACAAGTCCGTCTTCCCGCTCGGCCCGCTTCCGGCGGCGGCGCTCGACCGGCGTCACCGCAGCAATCCCGAGATCGAATGCCTGCGGGCCCTCGCGATGCTGCTCGTGCTCCTGACGCATGCGGCGCTGATGTACTTCCCTTACCCGGCCGATGGCTTGAGGCAGATGCAGGAGTGGATCCAGCCCGCGACCGGGGTTGACCTGTTCTTCGTCATCTCGGGCTACCTGATCGGGCTGTCCTTCGTGGGGCCGTTCGAGGCGCGCGAGCATGAGGGGCAACGGCTGGCGCGCGTCGCAGCCTACTGGGTGCGGCGCGTCTACCGGCTGCTTCCGGCCGCATGCCTCTGGATCGGGCTGACCTTCGCCGGCAGCGTCGTCTTCGCCGATCCGGCGCTTTGGCTGCCGCCGCACGCGATGTTCTTCAAGTGCATGGCCTCCTTGATGTCCGTGCGCAACTTCGAGGAGAGCTGGGCGCACAGCAATTTCGGCTACTACTGGAGCCTGTCGGTCGAGAACCAGTTCTACCTGGCCCTGCCCGTGCTCCTGCTGGTGGTGAAGCGGCGATGGCGCGTCCCGGGGCTGGTGGCGCTGTGCGTCCTAAACGCCGCCTGGCGCCCCGGCGGCGAAGGATGGTGGCTGTTCCGCTACGATGGCCTGGTCTATGGCCTGCTGCTGTTCGAGATGGAGCGCGCCGGCCATGCGGCCACGCTGGCGCGCTGCCTGCCCATGGGAGCGGCGGGGCGGGCCGGGCTCGTGGTCGGGGCCGGCACGGTGCTGGTTGTCGCCCCGCTGGCGCTGATCCATTTCCTGCCGCTGGCGTGGACGCTGGTGAACTGGGCCGGCTGCGTGCTGGTGTTTTCCGCCAGCCAGGACTTGGGGATGATCATGGTCCCGCGCGGCCTGCGCACGGCCGCCCTCTGGATGGGGTCGCGGACCTACTCGCTCTACCTGTGCCACATCCCGGTCTGGTTCGCGGTGATCGAGCTGATGCAGCGGGCCGGGCTGGGATCAGAGCGGCTTGTTCCGCTGCGCTTTGCCGCTGGCCTGCTTTGCATGGCGCTGGCGGCGGATGTCACCTACCGCAGGGTTGAGTTGCCGTTGCAGGCGCGCGGCCGGGAGCGGGCACGCGCGATCCAGGCCATGGCGGCGGCGTCATGATCGGATGCCCGGCCACGACGCCGCATCCAGGCGCTAAATGCGGCCGAGCACCAGCAGCACGACCAGGATCAGCACGATGAGGCCGATGCCGCCGGTCGGCCCATAACCCCAGCCGGAGCTGTAGCCGTATCCGCCGCCACCCAGCAGCAGGACGATGAGGATGATGACGAGGATCGTACCCATGGCGGACACCCTTTCCGGTGTTGCATCGCAGTCGGAACGCAGCCGGCACGAAAAGGTTTTCACACCCGCGTGCTCGAGGGTTGACCTTTCCGCCGCCGCCACGGCCGTGGCATGATGCGGGGATGGCAGAGATCGTCAACCTGCGGCGAGCCCGCAAAGCCAAGCTGCGGCAGGCCGCGTCCGCCGAGGCTGCCGCCAACCGGGCGCGTCACGGCCGCACCGCCGCCGACCGGGAGCGCGAGCGAATGCTGGCGGAGCAGGCCCGGCGCTTGCTGGATGTCAGCCTGCTGGACGCCAACCAGCGCGAGGATGGCTGAACCCGCGACAACCCGTGACGAGCCTGCCATAGCTTCGGCGTGCCGAGTTTCTCGGCGAGGATAGCGCATGTCGTCATCGTCGCTCTCGCCAGGCCGTTCCGCGTTCGGCGCCGGGTCCGCCCCCCGGGCCGAGGGCAAGCGCGCGCTGCCCCTCATGACGCTCGGCGCGCTGGGCGTCGTGTTCGGCGACATCGGCACCAGCCCGCTCTACGCCGTGCAGCAGTGCTTCAAGGACAACCCGGACTTCGCCAACAACCCGGCGCTGATCATCGGCATCCTGTCGCTCATCATCTGGTCGATCCTGCTGGTGGTCTGCGTCAAGTACGTGGGCTTCATCCTGCGCGCCGACCATGACGGCGAGGGCGGCACGCTCGCCATGCTGGGGCTAATCCGCACCCGGGTGCCGGCGCAGCCCTACGCGCGGCCCGGCCTGCTCACCCTGCTGGTGCTGTTCGGCTCCGCCCTGCTGTACGGCGACGGCGTGGTCACCCCCGCCATCTCGGTGCTGTCGGCGGTCGAGGGCCTGGAGGTCGCCAGCCCCCGCTTCACGCCCTTCGTGGTGCCGCTCGCCGCCGGCATCCTGGTGGCGCTGTTCCTGGTGCAGCACTGGGGCACGGAGAAGGTCGGGCGCTTCTTCGGCCCGGTCATGCTGCTGTGGTTCGGCATGATCGCGGCCGTCGGCGTGGCCAGCGCGTTGCAGCACCCGGCGGTGCTGGCGGCGTTCAACCCAGTGGCCGGGCTACGCCTGCTCACCGGCAACGGCTGGGCCGGCTATGCGGTGCTCGGCGCGGTGGTGCTGTGCTTCTCCGGCACCGAGGCGCTGTTCGCCGACCTCGGGCATTTCGGCCGGCGGCCCATCGTGCTGGCCTGGTACCTCATCGTGCTGCCGGCGCTCGGGCTGAACTACCTCGGCCAGGGCGCCCGCCTGCTGCAGGACCCGGGGGCGGCCAGCAACCCGTTCTTCGCCATCATGCCGGCTTGGGCGCTCTACCCGGCGGTGGCGATCTCGACCGCGGCCACGGTGATCGCCTCCCAGGCGCTGATCTCGGGCGCGTTCTCGCTGACGCAGCAGGCGATCAACATGGGGTTCGCGCCGCGCTACGCCGTGGTGCACACCTCCGAGCGGGAGAAGGGGCAGATCTACATGCCCGTCATCAACTACGCGCTGATGATCGGCTGCCTGGCGCTGGTGCTCGGCTTCCGCTCCTCGGCGGCGCTCGGCTCGGCCTACGGCCTGGCGGTGATCGGCACCATGACGGTCACCTCCATCACCTTCTTCGTGGTGGCGCGCCGGGTCTGGGGCTGGTCGCTGGGGCGGGCGGCGCCGCTGGTGGCGGCGTTCCTGCTGGTGGACGGCGCGTTCCTCGGCGCGAACCTTGCCAAGCTGCTCTCCGGTGCCTGGGTGCCGCTGCTGATCGGCGGGCTGGTGTTCGCCGTGCTCACCGTCTGGACCCTGGGCCGCTCCCGTGTCCGCAAGGCGCTGGCCGGCTGGGCGATGCCGCTGCCCGAGTTCCAGAGGATGGCGAAAGGCTGGAAGGCGCGCGAGGAGGGCGGCGCGGTGTTCCTGACCGAGAGCCCGGACAGGGTGCCACTGGTCGGCCGCCAGGCGTGGCTGCGCAGCCACGTGGAGCATGAGAACGTGCTGCTGCTGCGCATCGAGACCACCAAGCAGCCGCACGTCTCGTCCTCGGAGCGGCTCAGCATCGAGGATCTCGGCGGCGGCATCTACCGCGGCGTCGCGCGCTTCGGCTTCATGTATCCGCCGGACCTGTCCAAGGCGCTGGCGGAAGGCCTGCCGTTCGACCTCGGCACGGCGGTGTTCTTCCTGCCCGAGGTGATCGACACCCAGGCCATGCCGTGGTGGCGGGCCTGGCTACGCCGCGGCTACCTGTTCCTCGGCGGCACCGGGCTCGACCCGGTGGAGTACTTCCACCTGCCGCCGAACCAGGTCGTCAAGGTCGGGGTGGACCTGGAGCTGTAGCCGCTCAGCCGGCCACCGGCAGGTCCGATGCGCGCACCTGGCCGTGCTGGCTGCTGAAGCTCAGCTCCTGGGTGCCGCTCTGCTGCTGCGACACGCCGCTGATGCGGTGCTCGCCGCTGTCGTACAGCGTCACCTTGCCGGCCTGCTCCACCGCGACCCGGCGCGCCTCCGGGAAGCAGGCGTAGCGCATCCCGTTCTGCGAGCCGGTGGCGGAGGGCCGGCCCAGCCCGTCCGGCCACCAGTCACCGCCGCCGTGCGGCGCTGGCGGGGGCGGGCTGTCGTTGGCGGCCTCCTTCGCCAGCGTGGTGCACAGGGTGTTCACCTTGTCCTTCAGCGCCGTGTTGAACATGTCGCCCACCTGCGTCATGCCCCCGGCGGACCATTGGCCCATGCCGCCCAGCTCCGGGTGGCTGAACTGCGCCTGCCGCCCGCCGCCGCGGCGCAGCGCGTCCTGCAATACCCGCACGGCTTCGGGGCTGACGCCGTGCTGCCGGGCCAGGTCCTCCACCGACGCCATCAGGAGCGCTCGCCCGCGTTGGTCTGCTGCGGGCCGCCGCTGCCGGATTTCACGCCGGGCTGCGCCGGGGCGGGCTGGTCCTCGAGCGGCTTGTAGTCCTCCGTCGCGTTGTTCTCGCCGAACTGGCCGTGGTTGCCGGGCAGGGCCGGCTTCTCGTCCTTGGGTGCGTCCGTATCGGGCATGCTGCGTCTCCGTTGCCGGGGGCAGACGCGCGAAACCGCCGCCGGGTTCGCCGGGGCGGGACAAAACGGGCGGATTGCGCTATTCACCGTCCATGCCCCGGTCCGCCAGCCTGTCCCGCGCCACCAGCGAAACCGACATCCGCCTGCGGCTGGAGCTGGACGGCACCGGCGTGTCCGAGCTGTCCACCGGGGTCGGCTTCCTCGACCACATGCTGACCTTGCTGGCCCGCCACGCCCTGTTCGACCTGGAGGTGCAGGCGACCGGCGACCTGCACGTGGACGACCACCACACTGTGGAGGATGTGGGCATCGTGCTGGGGCAGGCCTTCGCGCAGGCGGTGGGCGACAAGCGCGGCATCCGGCGCTACGGCCAGGCGCTGGTGCCGATGGATGAGGCGCTGGTGGAGGCGGCGGTGGACATCTCCGGCCGGCCGCTGCTGGCCTGGTCGGTGGCGTTCCACGTCGCCACCATCGGCACCATGGACACCGAGCTGTTCGAGGAGTTCTTCCGCGCCTTCGCCCACAACGCGCTGCTCACCCTGCACGTGACGGCCAAGGCCGGGCGCAACGCCCACCACGTCGCCGAAGGCTGCTTCAAGGCGCTGGCCCGGGCGCTGCGCATGGCCGTCGAGGCCGACCCGCGCGCCCCCGGAGTCATCCCGTCCACCAAGGGCTCGCTGTGAGGACCTACACCGCCCACCTGCACCCGGCCCGCCCGCCCGTGCTGGTGCGCGAGGGCTGGAGCTGGGGGGCGTTGCTGTTCGGCCCGCTCTGGCTGGCCCGGCACGCCAGCTGGATCGTGGCCGGCCTGAGCCTGGCCGCCCTGCTTCTGGCCTGCCTGGCGCCGCCGCCGCCGCTGCGCCCCGTGCTGGCGTTCGGCGTGTTCCTGTTCCTCGGCGCCCTGGGCAACGACCTGCGCCGCTGGGAGCTGGGGTTGCGCCAGTTCCGCCTGGCCCATGTCGTGGCGGGGCGCAGCCGCGACGAGGCTTGGCTGCGGCTGCTGTCGCACCGCGCCGACCTGCTCGGGCTGGCCAGGTGATGCGCGTGGCCGTGGTCGATTACGGCAGCGGCAACCTGACCTCGGCAGCCCGCGCCCTGGCCCGCGCGGCGGACGATGCCGGCTTGCACGCGGAGGTGGCCGTCACTGCCGACCCGGCGGCCGTCGCGGCGGCGGACCGGGTGGTGCTGCCGGGTCAGGGCGCGTTCGCCGACTGTGCCGCCGGGTTGGCCGCGGTGGACGGCATGAGGGATGCGATCGAGGCCGCCGCGTCGGCCGGGCGGCCGTTCCTCGGCATCTGCGTCGGCATGCAGCTGATGGCGGAGCGCGGGCTGGAGCACGGGCAGACGCCCGGCCTCGGCTGGGTGCGGGGCGAGGTGGCCGCCATGGCCGCCCCCGGCCTGCGCCTGCCGCAGATGGGCTGGAACGCGCTGGACTTCGAGCCCGGCCATCCCTTGCTGGACGGCCTGCGGCCCGGCGACCACGCCTATTTCGTGCACAGCTACGCCCTGCGCGGCGCGCAGCCAGCCGAGGTGGTGGCCACCACCGAGTACGGCGGCCCCGTGCCGGCCATGGTGGCGGTGGGCAACCGCGCCGGCACCCAGTTCCACGTGGAGAAGAGCCAGGCGGTCGGCCTGCGCATCCTGGCCAACTTCCTGCGCTGGACTCCATGAGCGAGGACGCGGTCCAGGCGCCCAAGCTGTGCGTGGACCGCGCGACCACCCTGGCGGACGACGACCTGCACGCGCTGTCCGAGGCGGCGGACGCGGCGATCATTGAGGGCGGCGGCTTCGGCTGGGTGACGCCGCCGGGCCGCATGGCGCTGGAGCGGTATTTCCGCGGCGTGCTGCTGGTGCCGGAGCGCGAGCTGTTCGTCGGCCGGCTGGACGGAGTGATCGTCGGCAGCGCGCAACTGGTGCGCCCGCCGCGCAACAACGAGGCGCAGGCCTTCGCCGCTACGCTGATGCACAGCTTCGTGGCGCCCTATGCCCGCGGCCATGGCCTGGCCCGGCTGATCACCCACCGGGTGGAGGAGGCGGCCCGCGCGCTCGGCTACCAGATGCTGAACCTGGACGTGCGCGAGACGCAGCAGGCGGCGATCAAGCTTTACGAAGGCTCCGGCTACCACCGCTGGGGCGAGCATCCGGCCTATGCCCGGGTGGACGGCAAGACGGTGCGCGGGTTCTTCTATTGCAAGAAGCTGCGCGATGGGCGCGCTTAGTTCAACTGACCAGCTGCGCCTGGATGTCCCCATGCCGCTCGATCACGTTCATCGCCACCTCGTCCCCCACCCGGCCCAGCCGGACGCTGATGCGCGCGCCGTCCAGCTCCAGGTTGAGCAAGGACACCTCGGCCAGGCTGGCGGGCAGGATCGGCCGGTCGAAGCGCACCAGGCGGCGGTCGGGGTCGAAGCTCAGCCCCAAGCAGGCTTGCAGCATGGCCAGCAGGGCGGTCGCCGCCCAGGCTTGCGGGGAGCAGGCGACCGGGTAGCCGGTGGGCGCCTGGGCGCGGCGGCGGGGGAAGCCGCAGAACAGCTCGGGCAAGCGTTGCAGGTCCATCGTGCCGCAGGCCTCGAACATCGCGCCGAACAGCCGGGCCGCCTCCGCCCGGCAGCCGTAGCGCACCAGGCCCATCGCGATCAGCGCGTTGTCGTGCGGCCAGATGGAGCCGTTGTGGTAGCTCATCGGGTTGTAGCGCGGCTCGCCCACGGCCACGGTGCGCACGCCCCAGCCGCTGAAGAACGGCTGCGACATCAGCTGCGCCGCGACGCGCTTGCCATGCTCCGGCGCCGCGATGCCGGTCAGCAGCAGGTGCCCGGCGTTGGAGGCGCGTACCCGGCACGGCCGCTTGGCCCCGTCCAGCGCCAGCGCGTAGGTGCCGATGTCCTCGCACCAGAACGCCGCCTCGAACGCCTGTTGCAACGCCGCCGCCCGAGCGTCGAGCGCCGCGGCCTCCGCCTCCAGGCCCAGCCTGCAGGCGATGAGGGCTGCGGCACGGCGGGCGGCGTAGGCATAGCCTTGCACCTCGGCCACCGCGATCGGCCCTGTGGCCAGCGCGCCGTCGGCGTGGAAGATGGAGTCGTAGCTGTCCTTCCAGCCCTGGTTGGCCAGCCCGTCCGCGGTTTGCCGGTGGTATTCGACGAAGCCGTCCCCGTCGCGGTCGCCGTCCGTCTCGATCCAGCGCAGGGCGGCCTGGATGTTGGGCCAGAGCCGCTCCGCCATTGCCATGTCGCCGGTGCGCTCGACGTAGGCGCCGGCCAGCATGACGAACAGCGGGGTGCTGTCCACGCTGCCGTAATAGCGGCGGAACGGCACCTCGCGCAGCTCCGCCATCTCGCCGTGGCGCACCTCGTGCAGGATCTTGCCGGGTTCCGCCTCGGCCGCCGGGTCGGTCTCGGTGGCTTGGTTCTTGGCGAGGTAGGCCAGCACGCCGCGGGTGACCGACGGGTCGAGCCACAGCGTCTGCAACGCCGTGACCAGCGAGTCGCGGCCGAACGCGGCGCTGAACCATGGCACGCCGGCATAGGGGAAGGCGCCGGTCTCCTTGTCCGTCACCAGCATGTAGAGGTCGCCGACCGAGCGGCACATCGCCTGGTTGAACACCTCGTTGGAGGTGACGATGGCGGCCGCGCTGCCGCTCTCCCGGCGCATCCGGCGGCGGCACGCCAGCAAGGCGCGGCCGAAGGCGCGGCGCGGCGGCTCCGACGCGGGGGCGGCGTCACAGGCGATCTCCACGAAGAACAGCCGGGTCTGCCCGGGCGCCACGTCGAAGACGAAGCGGGCCCAGCCGGCGTCGAGGCGCGCGGGCGCTGGGGCGAAGCGCAGCCGGGTCGTGCGGCGGCGGCCGTCCAGCCCGAGATAGCCCAGCGTCACGCTGTCAGGGCCGCACACCGGCTCCAGGTGCTCGCCGTGGCGGGACCGCGCCATGCCGCGGGACTCGAACAGGTCGGTGAAGCTGGCCGCGAAGCGCAGGTCGATCTGCACGCGCTGCGGCTGCGGGGCGTAGCTGTGCAGCGACACGCGCTCGTAGCAGGCACCCTGCCACAGGAAGCGGGAGCGCCGCAGGTGTAGGGCGTCGTGCTCCAGCACCAGGTGCCCGTCCTGGTACAGATCGGGGTTGGCCATGTCGCAGGTCAGCTCGGCGTTGTCGTCGCGCAGGGTGGAGCTGAGCAGCAGCGGGCGTTGGCCGCCGATCAGCAAGTCAAGCTGCGAAAGGTGTCGGGTGTCGCGGTGGTAGAGGCCGTCGGCGCCGCCGATCAGGTCGCCGCTCGCGTCGAACACCCCGAAGGTGTCGCCGGCCTTGAGGGTGCGGGTGCGGCCAGCCTGCGGCGGTGCGATGGCGGGAATGGTGAACTCGCTTGGGGCGGCTTGCTGGGTCATGGATGGGTGGGTGATCCTTGCCGGGGTGTCTGGCCGTTTGCGAGGCTCCGGTCCCTAACGCGGCGCGGCGCTGAGCCGTTGCCTCGGCGCGGGCGCCCGCTCGCCGCGGCGGCCGGCGAGGATGCGGTAGAATGCCGGCACCAGCAGCAGCGCCAGCACCGTGGCGCCCAGCATGCCGCCGATCACCCCCGTGCCGATCGACCGCCGCGCCCCGGCCCCAGCCCCGTGGCTCAGCGCCAGCGGCAGGCAGCCGAGGATGAAGGCGAGCGAAGTCATCACGATCGGGCGGAAGCGCAGGCGCAGCGCCGCCAGCGCCGCCTCCCCGGCGGTGGCACCCTCGCGTTGCAGGCGGGCGGCGAACTCCACGATCAGCACCGAGTTCTTGGCCGACAGCCCGACCAGCGTGATCAGCCCAGCCTGGAAGTAGATGTCGTCCTCCATGCCGCGCAGCCACACGGCCAGCAATGCGCCGAACAGCGCCAGCGGCACCACCAGCAGCACGGCCAGCGGCAGGCTCCAGCGCTCGTACAGCGCCGCCAGGATCAGGAACACCACGACGATCCCCAAGCCCGCCGCGCGCAGCCCTGCGCTGCCGGCCGCCTTCTCCTGGAACGCGGCCCCGCCCCAGGCCAGGCCGTAGCCGGGCGGCAGCTCCGTGCGCGCCACATCCTCCATCGCCGCGATGGCTTGGCCGGACGAGGCGCCGGGTGCGGCGCTGCCGCTGATCTGGGCCGACTGGTACACGTTGAAACGCTCGATGAAATCCGTGCCGATCACCCGGCGCAGCGTCAGCACCGAGGACAGCGGCACCATGCCGCCGCCCGCCGCGCGCACGAACACCTGGCGGATATCGTCCGGGCTGGTGCGGAACTGCGCATCCGACTGCAGGTTCACGTGGTAATTGTGGCCGCTGAGTGTGAAGTCGTTGACGTAGAGGCTGCCGAACGTCGCCTGCACCGCATCGAACACGCCGGACACCGACACGCCCAGCGCCTTGGCGCGGTCCCGGTCCAGCTCCACCGCGTAGCGCGGGGTGTTGGCCTGCAGCGTGGTGCTCAGCTCCGCCAGCTCCGGCCGCTTGGACGCCGCGGCGATGAATTGCTGCGCCACCTGGGTCAGCGCCGCCGTGCCCCGCCCCTCGCGGTCGAGCAGGTGCGCCTCGAAGCCGCCGACCTGGCCAAGGCCGCTGATGCCGGGCGGCGTGAAGGCAAAGAACTCTGCCTCCCCGATGCCTGACAAGGCCTCGCGGATGTCGTCCGCCAGCGCCTTGGCGTCCTGGCCAGCGCCGGTGCGCTGCGACCAGTCGGTCAGCGCCAGGTAAGCGACGCCCGAATCCGGCTTCATCGCGTTGGAGAGCAGGTCGCTGCCGGCGAACAGGGTGCTGGACTCGACGTAGGGCAAGCGTGTCAGGATCGCCGCCGCCTTGCTCGTCACCGCCGTGGTGCGCGCGAGCGAGGACCCCGGCGGCAGCGACCAGCCGACCAGCACTAGGGCTTGGTCCTCGTCCGGCACCAGGCCCGTCGGCACCTGGCTTCCCAGCAACGCGCACGCGCCGCAAATGCCCGCCAGTGCCAGCCCGGCCAGCCAGCGCCGCCGCACGAACACGCCCGCCGCCCCCACCGTCGCGGCCCCGCAAGCGGCGAAGGCCCGGTTGAACCAGCGCAGCACGCGCGGCGGCTCGGCATCGCGCGGGCGCAGCACGTTGGCGCACAGCACGGGCGTGAGCGTCAGCGCCACCACGCCGGAGATGATGACGGACACCACGATGGCGGCGGCGAACTGGCGGTAGAGCTGGCCGGTCAGCCCGCCCAGGAACGCCACCGGCACGAACACGGCGCACAGCACCAGCACGATGGCGATCACCGGCCCGCTCACCTCCTCCATGGCGCGGATCGCGGCCTGCCGGGGCGAGAGCCCTTGCTCGTGCATCAGCCGCTCGATGTTCTCCAGCACCACGATCGCGTCGTCCACCACGATGCCGATGGCCAGGATCAGCCCGAACAGCGTCACCAGGTTGATGGAGAAGCCGAGCAGCTTGAGGCCGGCGAAACTGCCGATGATCGACACCGGCACCGCGACCAGCGGGATCAGCGTGGCGCGCCAGCTTTGCAGGAACAGGAAGGTGACGCCCACGACCAGCAGCAGCGCCAGGGCGAAGGTCCGCAGCACCTCGGCGATGGAGGCGCGCACGAAGGTGGTAATGTCCAGCGGGAAGGAATAGGCGATGCCGGCGGGGAATTGCTGCGCCAGCTCCGCCGTGCGGGCGCGCACGGCGGCAGCCACCTCCAGCGCGTTGGCGCCGGGCTTGAGAAAGATGCCGATCGGCACCGCCTTGCGCCCGTCCTCGACCGCGTTGAACGAGTAGTCCTCCGAGCCCAGCTCGACCCGCGCCACGTCGCGCAGCCGCAGCGCCGAGCCGTCCGGCATGGCCCGCAGGATGACGTTGCCGAACGCCTCCGCCCCCACCAGCCGGCCGCGCGCCGTCATGCCGTAGGTGAACGGCCCGGCATCGCCCGGCGCGGCGTTGACGTTGCCGGTGGCGAACTCCTGGTTCTGCTCGTTCAGCGCGTCGGACACGTCGGACGCGGTGAGGCGGAACTGCGCCAGCTTGTCCGGGCGCAGCCAGATGCGCATGGCGTAGTTCTTGCGGCCAAAAAATTGCGCGTCGCTGACGCCGGGCACGCGCTTCAGCTCGTCGATCACGTTGCGCAGCGCGTAGTTGCTGATCGCCACGTCGTCGTAGCGGTCCGAGGTGGCGGACAGAGCCAGGATGGCCACCAGCGCGCCCGACTGCTTCTGCACCGTGACGCCGAGCCGCTGCACCGCCTGCGGCAGGGTGCTGAGCACGCCCTGGACGCGGTTGCTGACGTTGATCGCGTCGATCTCCGGGTCCGTGCCGACGTCGAACGACACGTTCAGCTGCGCGCTCCCGGCGCTGTTCTGGGACTGCATGTAGATCATGCCGTCCACGCCGTTGATCGCGCGCTCCAGCGGGGCCGCCACGCTTTGCGACAGCGTCTCGACATCGGCGCCGGGATAGCTTGCGACGACGGAGATCTGCGGCGGCACGATGTCCGGGTACTGTGCCACCGGCAGCAGTCGCAGCGACACCAGCCCGACTAGCACCACCAGCAACGACAGCACGGACGCCGTGACCGGGCGGTCGATGAAGCTGCGGATGATCACGCGCCGGGCCGCGCCGGCACCACGCGCACCTCGCCGCCCTCGTGCACGTGCACCAGCCCGTCCTTGATCACCGCGTCGCCGGCGCGCAGCCCCGTCACCACCCAGTCATCACCGCTGCTGGAGCCCAGCGTCACGTCAGCCCGGCGGGCACGGCCGTTCTCCGCCACATAGACGAACGCCCCCGCCGCATCCTGGTCCAGGGCCAGCTTGGGCACGCTCAGCGCCCCCCGCAGGATCACGCCACCGAGGGTGACGCGCACGAACTGGCCCGGCACCAGCCGCGTGTCTGGGTTGGCGAACAGCGCCCGGCCGCGCACCGTGCCGGTCGCCTGGTCGATGCTGCTGTCGGTGAAATTGACCGCGCCCGTCAGCGCCTGGCCGCCAGCGTCCACCTGCGCCGACAAGCGCGCGTCCGGCCCGGCCAGTTCGCGGATTTGCACCAGGTCCTCGCTGTCGAACGAGAACATCACGTAGATCGGGTCGGTCTGGGTGATGCGGGTCAGCAGGCTGTTGTCGGACGCCGTGCCGACCAGGCCGCCTTCCGGCAGCGCCTCCAGGCTGGTGGCGCCGCTGAGCGGGGCGGTGACGGTGGTGTAGGACAGGTTCAGCGCCTGGGTGCGCAGGTCGGCCTGCGCGGCGGCCAGCTGCGCCGCCGCCAGCGCCGCGGCGCTCAGCGCGTCGTCGCGCGCCTGCACCGTGCCAGCCTGGCTGGAGACCAGCGCGTCGGCCCGCTTCACGTCGCGTTCCGCCTTGTCCCGCTGGGCGACCTGCTCCTGCACCTGCGCCGCCGCCCGCGCCACCGCTGCCTCGTACGGCGCACGGTCGATCTGGAACAGCACCTCGCCGGCCTGCACGCGCGCGCCTTCGACGTAGTTGCGCTTCGCCAGGATGCCGCCGACCCGCGCCCGCACCTCCACTTGCCGGAACGCCGTCACCCGGCCGCCATAGGTGTAGGTCAGGCTCACGTCGCGCGGCGTCGCCACCACGACCGTCACCTCAACGGGCGGCGGGATGGCGGCGGTCTTGGCAGCGGGCTTGCACCCGGCCATCCCGAGCAGGACGAGGAGGAGGATGACCGGGCGCATAGGGTTACGCCTTCAAAACATAGGCTGGACGCTCGGTCCAGTTAACTCGCGGCGGTTCCCGTCAATGCCGCGAGCAAAGCCGCGCCGTTCGGCACGCCGAGGCCGGTGCAGGCGTTCCAGCCGGGACCGGCGGCGTAGCCGAGCTTGCTGCCGGTCGGATTGTTGGTGCCGCTGGTGATCTCCCGCACTGCGCCGCTCGCCTTGTAGAGCGTCGGCAGGAAGAAGCCGACCGGCTTGGTGGCTTTCTGGTTGACCAGCGCGGTCAGGCCAGCCCACAGCGGCGCCACGGCGCTGGTGCCGCCGACCACTTCCGTCTGGCCGTTGACCACGATGTCGTAGCCGGTCCCGGGCGCCGCGTTGCCTGCCACGTCCGGCACGCCGCGCCCCGCCTTGTGGGTGCTGACGTTGAGCGGCAGCTTCACGCCGGCCTGGAACGCCGGGACCGGGAACAGCGCGCTGACGCCGCCGCCGGTGCCGGAACTGCCGTCGTTCCATACCACCTCGCTGCTCACTGTGCCGCCCGTGGCGTTGAGCTGCGTGCCGCCGCAGCCGATCGCGTACGGGCTGGCGGCGGGGAAATCGACGTGCACCTTGCCGTCCGCCACCCCGTCGGTGGCGAGGTTGTCGCCCGAGGCCACGAACACCGACACGCCGAGCGTGGCCGCGTCCTGCAACGCACTGTTCATCGCGGCGACGCCCTGCGCAGTCCAGGTCGACTCAGCGCTGCCCCAGGAGATGGACAGCACGCTCGGCTTGTGGGCCGTGTCGTTCACCGCCTGGCTGATCGCGTCGGCGAACCCGGCGTCGGTGTTCGGCGCGAAATACACTGCGATCGCAGCACCCGGGGCCACGCCGCCCGAGACCTGGATGTCCAGCGCCACCTCGCCGTCGGCACCGTCATCCGGGATGGGGGTGTTCTGGCCGCCATCCACGGACACGGCGGTGACCTTGGGCGGCGCGAGGCCCATGGCGGCGAATGCCGTGGCGGTGTCGCTCGGCACGAAGCCGCCGCCCAGCTCGATCAGGCCGATGCACTGGCCCGCACCGGTGAGGCCGGTGGGGAAGTTGTAAAGCTGTCCGACCATGTTCGGCCGGAACGCGACGCCCTGCGCTTTGCGGCGGTGGCCCACGATGTGCCGGGTCTGCGCCTGGGAGCGGGTGTCCAGCCCGAGCACGGCCTCCACCACGCCGTGCAGCTCCTGCGGCAGCTGCAGGACGCCCTGGCGGGAGCGGAACTCGTGGGTGCCGTGCCGGGTGCGCGACAAGGTGGTGCGGAAAGCGGCCTCGGCCTGCGCCGCCGTGCCGGACACGCGAACCAGCCGGCGCGCCGGCTCCACGCTCTCGACCGTCAGCCCTGCGTGGGCGGCGAACTCGGTGACCAGCTGGATGGCCGGCGCGTAGCTCTTGGCGCGGAGCTGCGCCATGTCCTCTCGGCTGGCGGGCGCCTCGGCCTCGGCAAGCGGCTTCAGGTAGATGCTGACGTGGACGGGCGTCGCGGGATCGACCGGGCCGAGGTTGGTGCCCTCCGCGGCGGGGCGGTGGCTCGGCGTGAACGGCGCGTAGTGGGAGTAGTCCACCATGGGATGACCTCGTTGATGAGCTGTGGCGTTGGATCGGCCGCCGGCTCCTAGGTGGTAATACAGGGGCAGTCGGCGACCAAGGGCAGACTAGCATCATCTTAGATCATACCGTGAACAAAGTTTCTGCGATTATTGTCTTGCAGATATTATTTTCCTTGAAGTAGCTTATGCCTGTAATCACAGGAGCGGATCATGAGAAACGTCATCGCGCTGGCGGCGCACGCCGCTGCCGAGCCGGAGCTGCGCCACCGCAGGCTCCAGTCCCGTAGCCGGGTGCTTGCCGGGGTCGTCACCGGCCTGCTCGGCGCCGTGCTGCTGTTCAACGGCATCATCATGGCCGCTGGCCTGTCCGACGCGCTCTTCGGCGGCACGTTTCTCAGCATGGGGCCGGACTCGTGCTACCTCGGCGACCCTCCGCCCGACGCACCCGGCATCGTCCTGATCGGGTCCTTGCCGCTGGCGACGCAGCTTGCTTATGCCGCGACGCTGTTGCTGAACACCGCGGCTGCCGTGTTCGCGCTGTTGAACCTGCGCGGCCTGCTGCGGCTCTACGCCGCCGGCGTGGTATTCGCGGCGGAGAACGGCACACGCATCAAGTGCATCGGTCTCGCGCTGGCCGCCTACGCGGTGGCGCCCTTCATCGGTCACGAGCTGGTCATGCTGGCGGGCCACGGCGTCGATATGAACTGGTTTCGTGCTTCAGAACCGCAGGCGCTGGTGCTCGGCGCGGTGCTGTTCGTGATCGCCCAGGTGATGGAAGTTGGCCAGGAGATCGAGCAGGACCGGAGCGGGTTCGTCTGATGCCGATTCAGGTCAACCTCAACATCATGCTGGCCCGGCGGCGGATGCGCTCCAAGGACCTGGCCCAGGCCATCGGCATCACGGAGGCGAATCTGTCCCTGCTGAAATCCGGCAAGGTCCGCGGCGTCCGCTTTGCCACGTTGGATGCGATCTGCCGCGCGCTGGACTGCCAGCCGGGCGACTTGCTGGAATGGCTGCCGGACGAGGCGGACGGCAAGCTGCGGCAAGTGGGCTGACCTAGAGGTGCGCCGCCGCCGCCAGCAGCTCCGTCGTGTAAGCCTGCGTCGGATGGCCGATCAGCTCCGAGGTGGCCGCCAGCTCCACCAGGCGGCCGTCCCGCAGCACGGCGATGCGGTCTGCCATGTAGCTGACGCAGGCGAGGTCGTGGCTGATGAACACCATCGTCAGGCCGCGGTCGCGCGCCAGGTCCTTCAGCAGGTTTAGCAGCGTCGCCTGGGTCGAAACGTCCAGGCTGGAGGTGGGCTCGTCCAGCACCAGCACGTCCGGCTCCGCCGCCAGCGCCCGGGCAATGGCCACGCGCTGCGCCTGGCCACCTGACAGCGAGCCGGGCAGCCGCCGGGCCAGCGCCGGGTCCAGCCCGACCACGTCCAGCAAGGAGGCCACGCGGGCGGCGCAGGGCTTGGCCGGCTGGCCCGCCAGGCGCAGCGGCTCGGCAATGCAGTCGCCCACCAGCATGCGGGGGTTCAGCGACTCTCGCGGGTCCTGGAACACGACCTGGATGCGGCGGCGGCGCTGCCGCAGCGCCGTGCCGCGCAGCCCGGCGAAGGCCACGCCGTCCAGCGCCACCCCGCCCTCGTAGCCCACCATCTGCAGCACGGCGCGGCCGAGCGTTGATTTGCCGGAGCCGCTCTCCCCCACCACGCCCAGGCACTCGCCGCGGCCGATCTGCAACGACACGGCATCCACCGCCGGGCGCGGGCCGCCGTAGCGCACGGTGAGGTCGGTGAGGGCGAGCTGCACCGGGCCTGGAGCCCTGGTTTCCGTGTGCCCGCCCAGCGCCAGCTCCTCAACCGCGCCCGATTGGGGAAAGCAACAGGCGGCCAGAGTGGCGCCGGGAAGGAGCGGCGGATAGGCCGCGTCGCACACCGGCCGGCGCCCCGGGCAGCGCGGCGCGAACCGGCAGCCCACCGGGCGCAGCTCTGGCTCCGGGATGCCGCCGGGGATGTTGCGTAGCCGCTGCTGGCCGAGCCTCGGGACGGAGGCCATCAGCGCGCGGCTGTACGGGTGGCGCGGCCCGGCGAAGAACGGCGCGGCCTGCCCCCGCTCGACGGTGCGCCCGGCATACAGCACGTGCACGCTGTCGGCGTGCGCCTCGATCAGCGACAGGTCGTGGGTGATGAACAGCAGGCCCATGCCCAGCTCGCGCCGCAGCCGGGCGATCAGGGCCATGATCTGCATCGCCACCACCGGGTCGAGGCCCGTGGTCGGCTCGTCGGCAATCAGCAGCTTCGGCCGGCATGCCAGGGCGATGGCGATCATCACCCGCTGCCGCATCCCGCCGGAGAACTGGTGCGGGTAGTCGTCCAGCCGCGCCGCCGGGTCGCGGATGCCGACCTCGCCCAGCAGTTCCTTGGCATGGGCGCGGGCGGCGGCGGCGCTGGCGCCCGTGTGGGTGCGGGTGACCTCGGCGATCTGGCTGGCGACGGTGCGCGTCGGGTTGAGCGCGGACAGCGGGTTCTGGAACACCATGCCCACGTCCTGGCCGCGCACCCGGCGCAGCTTGGCCTCGCTCAGGGCCGTCAGGTCCACCGCATCCAGCAGGATGCGCCCGCCCAGCCTCGCGCCCGGCGGCAGCAGGCGGGTGACGGCGAGCGAGGCGATGGTCTTGCCGGAGCCGGACTCGCCCACCAGCCCCACCATCTCGCCGGGCGCCACGGTAAGGTCGAGATGGTCCAGCACGGGCACGAGCCGCCCCGCCCGCGGCAGCGCCACGGACACATCCTGCATGGCTAGCAGCGCGTTCACCGGCTGCGGGCGGCGCGGGCGAGCAGGCCCTGGCCGATCAGCGAGGTTGCCAGCAGGGCGGCGAAGATCGCCAGGCCCGGCGCCAGGATCAGCCACCACGGGTCCAACGCCACCAGGTTCAGCCCATCCTGCAGCAGCTCGCCCCAGCTGGCCCGCGGCGGCTGCACACCGAGGCCGAGGAAGCTCAGCGCCGAGAGCGCGAAGATCGCGTCCCCCACCAGGAAGGTCGCGTTCACCACCAGCAGCGGGGCGAGCACGCGCACCAGGTGCACCCGGCCCAAGTGCCAGGCTCCCGCGCCGAACTGTCGGGAGGCGTGCATGAAGTCCCGCCCGCTGTGCGCCACCGCCTCGTTGCGCACCAGCCGGGCCAGGCTCGGCCAGGCCAGGAAGCCGATCAGCCCGATGAGGCTCGCCGTGTCCAGGTTGAGGAAGGAGGCGGCGAAGATCAGGATCACCAGCGTCGGCAGCGCGAGCACCGTGTCCAGCAGGCGCATCAGCACCCGGTCCAGCCATTTCGGCCCGAGGGCGGCCGCCAGCCCGTAGAGCAGGCCCACGGCGAAGGCCAGCAGCGCGCCCGGCAGCGCCACGATCAGCGTCGCGTTGCCGCCGGACAGCAGGCGGGCCAGCTCGTCCCGCCCCAGCTGGTCGGTGCCGAGCGGGTAGGTCCAGGAGGGCGATGCCAGGGCGGCCGTGGGATGCAGCGCCGCCGGGTCGATTGGCCACAGGATGCTGCCGGCGGCGCAGCCGAGCACGATGAACAGGGCCAGCGCCAGGCCGCCCGGCAGCGTTCCGTGTTCCGTGAGCCGGCCCAGCGCGCCCCGGGGCAGCAGGCCAGGCGCAGCCAGCGCCTCACTCATGCCAGCTCGTCATGGTGAAAGGATGATGCCGGATGCAGTCCGCCACCCGGCATCACGGAGGAGAAAGCGATGAGAGTCGCGATCACTCTGCGATGGAAGAGCTGGAGCCTAACGGTGTCCATCTTCTTCAACTGGCAGGGCTGATGCTGGCGTGAATTGGGAGCCGTCACAATGAAACTCGGCGTTCCGTCACTCATGCCGCGCATCTATTCGTAGCGAGCACGCGGGTCCAGCGCCGTGTTGACCAAATCCGCCGCCAGGTTGCCCAGGATGGTGAACACGCCGATCAGCAGCACGATGGCGATCAGCACCGGGTAGTCGTGGCTCAGCGCCGAGCGCCACAGCAGCCAGCCGAGGCCGGGGTAGCCGAACACCGTCTCCACCACCACGCCGCCGGCGAAGATGGCGGGGAACGACAGGCCGAGGATGGTGACCAGCGGGCGCAGCGCGTTGCGCAGCACGTGGCCGAACAGGATGCGCATCGGCGGCACGCCCTTGGCCGCCGCGGTGCGGACATACTCCTTGCCCAACTCCTCCTGCACCGCCTGGCCGAAGAAGCGCGACAGCCCGGCGGTGGTGAAGATGGTGATGGTGGCGACCGGCAGCACCGCGTGGCGGATGACATCCCACGCGCCCGGGTGCTCCAGCCGGATGCTGGCCACGCCGGAGGCCGGCAGCACCGGCCAGGCGACGGAGAACCCCAGCACCAGCACCGTCGCGATGAAGAAGCTCGGCAGCGCATAGACCGCCAACTGCAACCCGCCGATGGCGCGCCCGATCCAGCCGGCGGCATGCACGCCCTGCACCAGGCCGATCGCGATGGTGAGCGCCGTGCTGAGCAAAATGGCGGCGATGCTGATGCTGAGCGTATTGGCCTCATAGGTGCTAATCAGCCCGCCCACCGGCTGGTTCATCAAATAGGAGTATCCGAGGTCGCCCCGCAGCAAATGCAGCCACCAGGTGGCGAACTGCCGCCATAGCGGCACGTCCAGCCCGAGCTTCATGTTGACGGCATCGATCGACACCGGCGTCGCCTTGAGGCCGAGGATGGAATAGGCCGGGCCGCCCGGCGACAGGTGCGCGACGAAGAACGTCAGCGTCACCAGCAACGCCAGGGACAGCAGCCCGCTGCTAAGACGGTTGAGGATCGTGCGCATCGGTGCAGGCCAGGGGGCCGGTGAGGCGGAGGTACTCGGGCTGCCAGGTGTTCAGCGGGCTGATGAAGTCCTCGACGCCCTCGATGCCGTCCCGCACTAGTACGTTGTAGATCGGCGAGGGCAGGAAGATCAGCGGCTGCTGCTGCGCCGCGTAATCCTGGAAGGCAAACGAGGCGACATCCCCGGCCTGCGTGCTGATCGCAGCCGTCAGCCGGTCCATCTCCGGGTCGCTGTAGCCCACGATGTTGTTGACTCCCTTGCTGCTGAAGATGCTCTGCCCTTCGACGTAGGCCGGCGTGGTCCAGGACAGCGCATGGGCCTCCCAGCCGAGCGGGTCCCCGGTGATGAGGGCGATCACCTGGCCGAACGCGATCTGGCTGATCTGCATGTCGATGCCGACCGCCTGGAAGTTGCGCTGGATGATCTCGAATGGCGCGCCGTTCGACTCCACCGGCAGGATGAGGGTGAAGCTGAACCGGCGGCCATCCTTCACGCGGATGCCATCAGGGCCGGGCAGCCAGCCGGCCTCGCTCAGCAGGGTGCGGGCACGGTCCGGGTCGTAGCCGACCGGGAAGTGTCCGGCCCGCGCGTCGGGCGAGAGCATGTCGGCCGGCTTCGCGGGCACCGGGCCGTGCATCTCGTTGCCGCTGCCGTGGTAGAGCAGGCTGATGATGAGCTTCTGGTCGATGGCATCCGCCATCGCCTGGCGCACCCGCACGTCCTTGAAGTCCGGCGTGGCCGGGTTGCGGAAGTTCAGGCCGATGTAGAAGAACAGCCCGGCAGGCTGCAGCTTGATGCGCTGAAAGCCAGGCAGCCTGAGCGCCGCGTTCCAAGTCGCAAACTCCAGGTCGGCGATGTCCGCCTCGTTCGATTGTAGCGCGCGCAGCCCGTTGATGCCTTCCAGGAAGTTCACCACGATGCGGGCGACGTGCGGAGCTGGCCCGGAATAGGCGGGGTTCGCCTCCAGCGTCAGGAAGCGCGACAGCTCGAAGCGGCCGAGGCGGTAAGGGCCGCTGACCACCTTGAAAAAGGCCGGGTCGGTCTGGCGCTGCCACATCTCGTCCGTCGTGGTGTTGCCCCAAGCATGGCGCGGCAGCGGATAGAACAGGGAGAGGCCGTCGAGGATGAAGCTCTCGGGGTTGACCTTGCTCGCCAGGGTGATGGTGAAGTCATACGGGCCGTCAACGTGGAACTCGGTGATGATGGTGGGCACGCCGACCGTGCCCCAGCTATTCCAGGTCTCGCCCATCTTGCGCATCAGTTCGAGGCAGTAGAGCACGTCGTCGGCGGTGATGGGCGCGCCGTCCGACCATTGCCAGTGCTTCATGGCCACGTGGAACCCGGCGCCGTCGCCGATCGTGTCCACGCGGTCGGCGATGCTGAGCGCTCGGTTGATCGTGCGATCAGGGGCGATGAGCAGCAGCGGACGGTACAGGATGCCGGCGATCTGCTGGTTGACGAGGGAGGCGCCCATTAACGGGTGCAGCCCGGTGATGCCGGCGGGCGGACCCGCCCCCACGCCCGGCGGGATGATGATGGTCCCGCAGGGTTCTTCGGCGCGCGTTGCCGAAGACGGCCCGGCGGCAAGCAACAGCGCCGCCAGGGCCAACCTGGCCCACGGAGGCGGGCCGCGGCCACGCATGGATGGAGCCCTCTCCCCCTGGGGGAGAGGGTTGGGTGAGGGGTGCCGCATGGCGGAACTCTGCCGCGTGGCCCCCCTCACCCCAGCCCTCTCCCGCAAGGGGAGAGGGAGAAGGAGGCGGTTTCAAACGAAACCATCCTCGGCGTCGCTTGCCGAAGTGCCGCCCCTAGAACCGCGCAGACGCTTGGAACAGGACCACAGCGGGCGCGCCAGGGATGAAGGTTGAATACGGCGCACCGCCATAGACACCGGCATAGGAGACGTACTGGTTGTAGAAATACGCCTTGTAATGCTGGTTGAAGATATTCTGCGCGTTCAGCTGGAAATCGATCTTCTTGACCGGCATGTGCTCCACCGGCAGCGTGTAGTGCAGGCTGGCGTTGAACAGCGCGTAGGCTGACAGCTTGTAGCCCTGATTGGTGACGGTGGCCGCCTGCAGCTGCGGGTTGGGCGTGACCGCCGGGTTCGGGCTGATGTCGTCGGTGGTGTATTGCTGCCCGGTGTAGACCATCCAGAACCGGAGATAGGATTCGTCGTTCGCCTTGAAAACGTTCTTCTTGTCGTAATCGACGCCGATGTTGGCGATGAAGTCCGGCACGCCGGAGATCGGGCTGCCCTTGAAGGCGTAGCCGAACTGGTCCTCGAAGATAGTGGTGAAAGCGGCATAGCTTTGCAGGTACTTGGCCAAGGTGTGGGACCCGGCGCCGAAGATGCCGATCTCGGGGGTGATCTTGAACTTGAACGAGGCCTCGAAGCCCTTGAACTCCTCGATGCCCTGGTTGGCGAAGGTGAAGGTCTGCGTGATATAGTTGGCGAAGAAGCTGAAGGCGCGGGTGACCCGCTGGTTGAAGTAATCCACGTTCAGGTAGAGCCGGTCGGTGTTGTACTTGAGGCCGGCCTCGACGGCGGTGAGCCGCTCCGGCCCGGACGCGGCAGTGCCGCCCGTGCTGCTGAGGGCGTAGTCCGACACCGGGGCGAACAGGGCGCTGCGACCCCAGCTGCCATACACCGAGGCGTTCTTGAGCGGGCCGGGCAAGTCGTAGCTCGCGCCGAAGTAAGGCAGCGCCTCCGTGTCGAACCGCTGGACCGTGTAGCCGCCGTTGAGCAGAGGCGACCCTACGAAGGCGAAGGGTTCCTCGACTCGCGCGAGCACCCCTTCGTAGGTGAAGCCTGGCTCGAGATGTAACGTGTTGGCGAACAGGTCGATCCTGTCCTGGACGTAGCCCTCATAAAGCTGCCGCTCGGAATAGTTTTGCGCAATTTCGTTATAGCCGTTCTGCGCTACGATCGGCACCTGGCCATAAGCGTAGGCTCGGTTGTCCTGTTGCTCACGGGCAATCAGCGCGCCGACACGAATGTTGTTGTAAGGCAGGAAGAAATTGACCTCCGGCTTGATGCCGTAAGTGTCCGAGATTTGGAAGTTTTCTGCCGCGTTCTCACCGAAGCCCTGCGGTGAGGGCAAGGGATTGCCATTCGCGTCCACGCCGGTTGGATTGCCGAAGATGGCCGGGTTGTAGGTAAAATACTGTGAATTGGAGAAGCGCGTGCCCGGGCCAATTGGGCCGTCCGAGAAGAACGGCACCTGGAAGTTCGGCTGGAAATTTTGGTTGCTGCCGATCAGGTCCGGCGAGACGTAGCTTTGCGACTTGTTGTCCGCGCGGAGATAGAATGCCGTGCCGCCAACCTTGATGTAGTCGTTGACGTAGGTGTCGTCGCTCAACAGGATCGTCAGGAACTGGTTGTCCTGGCGGAAGAAGTCCTGGCTCTTGTTGTAGTTGTTGAACTGCCCATTCGTCGCCAACTGCTGGATTTCGATCGGCGAGGGCTGCAGGTAGCCGTCGGCGGTGTTGGAGATCATGGTGAAGCCAACGTTGGACAGGCCGTTGCTGTAGGGCTTGTCGAGCGCCAAGTAGATGTCTCGGTACTTCTCCTCGGTGAAGTCGATGTAGCCGCCCGACTCGCCGCGGTCGTAGCGGAACAGTACCTTGAGGTTGTCCGCGTCCTTGAGCTTGCCGGAGTTGAACTCGATGCCGTACTGATCGGTGCCGTAGGAGCCGATGCCACCGAAGAAGTCGTAGTAGCGGTCATCGGTCGGCCGCTTAGAGTTGTAGGCCAGGGTGCCGCCGATGGTGCCGTAGCCCTGCACCCCCGGCGGTGCGATGCCGGGCTGCACTGTCACGCCGCTGATCTGGTTGATGTCGAACGGGTTGCCGATGTTGTTGCTCAGGAAGCTGCCGCTGCCGCCGTTCAGCAGGTCCTGCGTGGGGATGCCGTCCAGCGTGGTGGCCAGGTCCGCGCCGCGCACGCCGCGCACGGAGATCACCGGCACGTCCTGCCCCAGGCCTTGCTGGTACACGTTGACGGAGGGGGCGGATTGCTGGAGCAGGCTCTGCACCGAACTGAGCTCGCCTACGGATTGGATGTCCCGCTGGCCGATCTCGGTGATGCCGGAGGGCACGTCCTTCTGCTTGAGCAGCAGTTCGCGCTTCTTGATCACCACGTCGGCGATCGGCTCGTCCCCGCCGGCACCCGTGTTGGCGTTGCCGCCGGTGGGCGAGCTTTGCGAGTTGGCGGACGGGTTCGCACCGCCGCCGAGGCCGCTGTTCACGTTGGGCACGGCGCCGTCGCCGCCGCCCCGGCCCACGGGGGAGTTCCGGATGGCTGGCCGCGACGCGGGGGCGCTCTGGGCCAGGCGCACCGGCGCACTGGCGGCCGGAGCGGCGCCGTTCGCGGCGGGGAGCAACGTGTCCGCCGGGGCGGCCTGGGCCAGCCGCACTTGGGAGTTGCCGGTGGTGAGCGGCTGGGACAGCGCCGCATCCGGCGTCGCCGCCGCTTGCGGGGCGGTTTGCGCCCAGGCCGCTGCCAGCGAAAGCCCGCCGACCGTGCCGGAGCAGGCAGTGAAGAGCATCAAGCCCTTGCGAAACGTCATGCAGCACATCCTGACTGAAGAGAACCCAAACGCCCTGAGACCGGCCCTGCGTACGTTACAAGGCAGATCACCTGGTTGTGCTATCAGCAATGCTTGTGCCGCGGAACTGCCATAATGCCAGCCCCAAGCACCACTGTGATGCATCCGCCACAGAATGCGATTGAGTCAGGGTCATTACCCTACATCTCACGCCGCCAGTGGTGGCACCTCGCGCTGGGCTCCAGCCCCATCGAGCTAGGTAAGTCAGGAGTACTCGTGTATTAACTCAAGTTAATGCAACCGGTTATGACATTCCGCAGCACAGCAGCCGCCTCTGGGGGCAACCAAGGTCAGGTCCGGGCAGGTCGATGAATGAGCCGAAGCTTGAAGCGGCCGCCTGACGGCTCTGCGGTGCACACCGCAAGATTTCCCTGCCACGGGGGCGGGAGGCGACGCCGAGCGCCCGCCGCCACGGAGGACGTTGCGGCGTTACAACAGCTTAGCTGCCCGATTGCAGTGCAATCGTCCAAAGATGCGCCAATCCTGCCGCCCCGTCCGTCGGCTTGATGGCGCTGAAGGCCTTGAGGGCCTCCGGCTTGCGCCCCAGTTGCGCGTAAGCCTCCCCTAGCATCAGGTCTGCCTGGTCCGGGCGCGCCATGCCGCCTTGCTTGACGCCCTGCTCGATCAGCGGCAGCCCGGCCGCGTCGCCCTGCGTCACCATGTCATAGCCTACCCGCACCAGCGCGCCGCCATCGTGCGAGTCCGCCGCGTCCGCGCGGGCATGCTCCAGCCCGGCCTGGTCCTGCGCCAGCTGCTTGTCGGCGTAGGCCTTGAGCCGCCCCTGCCGGGCCGCGTCCTGGTCCTGGCCGAAGACATGGCGGCTGTAGGCCTCGGCGATCACCGATTCCGCCTCGCCCGGGAAGCCGCTGCTCAGCACCAGCTGCGCCGCCTCCTCATACTCGGCCGGCGTCGTCAGCAGGCCGAGCCGGCGCTTGAGGCGGAGGGTGTCCAGGTTGTAGCGGTTGGCGCCCGGCTGGGCCTGGACCCGCGCCAGCAGGGCGGCGGTGGTAGCCTGGTCCGGATAGCTGGCGGCCAACGCTTCCAGGGCGCTGCCATACCCGGCGTCGTTGCCTGATTTCTGAGCGGCGCTGGCCAGCATTTGCAACTGCTCCTTGGTGGGCCTCTTGCCGGTGCGGGCCTGCGCCTGCACCTGCGCCTGGGTGGCGGCATAGGCGCGGGGATAGTCGCCGGAGAAGTAGGCAGCTTGGGCGATCAGCAGCGGCAACGCCGGGTCGGCGTCGCCGTCATGCACGGCGCGGGCGGCGTAGTCCGCCGACTCGGCGTAATCCTGCTTGCCGAACTCCATGGCCGCCACGCTGTGCTCCATGCGCGCCTTGTCGGCGTTGGACATCTTCTCGGTGGCGAGCAACTTGCGGAACGCGTCAAGCGCGCCGTCCGTATCGCCGCTGGCCTGCGCCAGCACGCCGCGGGTCTGCTCGATGGAAAAGGTCTCGTAGGCGCTGTGGTTCTTGACGGCGTTAGCCTTGTCCAAGGCGGCTTTCGCGGCAGGAAAGTTCTTCTGCCGGATCGCCGCCTCGGCCGCCTCCAAGGCATGCCCCACTTCGGGGCGGGCTTCCGCCTCTTGAGCGTGCAGGATGGGGGGCGTCAGCAACGCCGCCAACGTCGTGGCGCATACCAGGCGCGCCAAAAAGGTGAGGCCCATCGGCATACTCCTTGCATTCAAATCAGGGATCAGGCAGCACGTTGCGCTGCCTGGACTTGGCCGCTTATCGTCGCCGAGAGAGTGTCCGTAAAGGATTATTGGTTTCGCCAGAAGGATTTCGGCGATTGCAAGCCGCCCAGTCCACACCAGGCCGTGCAAGGCCTGGCCGATAATGAGGATTGCCTGCCGTGGACATGACTGAACGCCCCAACTCCATGGTCCGGATCGGCGGCTTTACTGCCGTCGTGCTGTTCCATGTCGTCCTGATCTATTTGCTGGCCACCGGACTGGGCAAGCAGGCGGTGCAGATGCTGGCCGCCCCCATCCAGACCCGCATCATCCAGGATGTGCAGCCGCCCCCGCCGCCACCCCCACCGCCACCGCCACCGCAACTCACCCTGCCACCGCCGCCATTCATCCCGTTGCCCGAAATCCACACGGAGCTGCCGCCGCCGCCCAAGGCGATCACGGTGCCGCAGTCGCCCAAGCCGCCGCCGCAACAGGAATTCCGGACGAGCACGGCGCCGACGCCCACCGCGCCGGTCGCCGGTCCGCCGGTTGCGGCGCCTTCGGTGCGGACGGGGCCTTCCAAGATCGCCTCCGCCGGATGCGACATCCCGGAGAAGCCGGCGATCAGCGACCGCATCGGCGAGAAGGGCACGGTGACGATCGCGGTCTCCATCGGCACGGACGGTCGGGTGACCGAGAGTTCGGTGGCCGGCAGCAGCGGGTTCAAGCGGCTGGACGATGCCGGACTCGCCGCCATCAGCCTGTGCCACTTCCGTCCGGCCACGGTCGACGGCAAGCCTGAAGCCAGCCGAAGCAGCGTACGCTATCACTTCGAGTAGAGTATCTGGCTGAAGCCAGTAGGAGAGATGACCATGAGACTTACCCGCGTGCTGACCCCCCGCGCCCTCGTCCTGGGGGGCTTCCTGTTCCTGGCTTGCGGCACCGCCCCATTGCTGGCGCAAACCCAACCCGACGCCGCAGCCCCGGCCGCCCAGTCGGCGCCGGCCGATACTGGGGCTGCGCCCGCGGCTGACGCCGCGGCAGCCCCGACCACCCAGGTCGATAATCCCTATGGCTTGCAATCGCTGTGGAAAAGCGGCGATGCCGTCGCCCGGACCACGCTGGCGATCCTGGCCATCATGTCCATCGCCACCTGGTACGTGATGATCACCAAGTTCTTCCAGCAGCTCGCCCTGGCCGCCCGCGGCCGCAGCGCGCACAAGAACTTCTGGACGGCGCCGAGCATCGCCGAGGGCGCTGCCCAGCTCGGCAAGAAGTCGGTCTACGGCTACATCGCCGATGCCGGGATCATGGCGGCCAACCATCACGAGGGCGCATTGGCCCAGAAAGTGGACGCGAGCACCTGGATCACCCTGGCGCTCGACCGCGCGACCACGGCGGTGAACAGCCGGCTGCAGGGCGGGCTGGCGGTGCTGGCGACGGTGGGCTCGATCGCGCCATTCGTCGGGCTGTTCGGCACTGTCTGGGGCATCTACCACGCGCTGACCGCCATCGGCATCGCGGGCCAGGCATCCATCGACAAGGTGGCCGGCCCGGTGGGCGAGGCGCTCATCATGACTGCTATTGGCTTGGCCACCGCCGTGCCGGCCGTGCTGGGCTACAACTTCCTGATCCGCCGCAACAAGGCGATCATGGAGCAGGTGCGCGGCTTCACCGCCGACGTGTACGCCGCCCTGCTGTCCGGACGGCGCATCGGCGATGCGGTACCGGGCCGCGCGCCGCTGCAAGCCGCCGCGGAGTAGCGCGCCATGGCGATGACTGTCGGCTCCGGCGACGACGACGACGAAAGCCTGGTGTCGGCCATCAACACCACGCCGCTGGTGGACGTGATGCTCGTGTTGCTGATCATCTTCCTGATCACCATCCCAGTCGTCACGCACACGATCCCGGTGCGGCTGCCAAAAGAGATCAGCCAGGTTGACAAGATCAAGCCGAAGACGGTGGTGATCGCGGTGACGCAGGATGGCGACACCTACTGGGACACGCAGCTGATGGCGGACGGCCCGGCGCTGCTGGCCAAGCTGAAGCAGGCCTCGGTGCTAGACCCGCAGCCTGAGATCGACATCCGCGGCGACCTGGACGCGCGCTACGAGCCGATCGGCCGGGTGGTGCTGGAATGCGAGCGGGCCGGCATCAACCACGTCGCCTTCATCAGCCAACCGCCGCCGCGCGGCTAAGGACCATACGTCATGGCCATGAACATGCCTTCCGGCGGCGGCGACGACCCAGACGTCGTGGTGGACATCAATACCACGCCGCTGATCGACGTGATGCTGGTGCTGCTCATCATGCTGATCATCACCATCCCGCTGCAAACTAACGCCACCAAGATGGACCTGCCGGTCGGCACCCCGCCCGCCCAGCAGGACCCGCCGCCGCCCTCGGTGAACATCGACGTCGATTTCGACGGGCTGGTGTATTGGAACGGTGCCGTTGTGGCGGACCAGGCGGAACTGGACAGCCGGTTGCGCGCCATCGCGGCCCAGCCGCAGCAGCCGGAAGTGCATCTCAAGCCGAACAAGCTGGTGACGTACAGCCACGTAATCGCCGTGCTGGCGGCGGCTCAACGCTACGGCGTGAACAAGATCGGGCTGGTCGGCAACGAGCAGTTCGTGGACTGACCGCCAGCATGGCTGCATCTGGCCTGCACCTGGCTGATCTGGCGTTCGCTGCGCCAAGTCGCGAATCGCTTGCTGCCCGCTACGCTGAAATCGACACCTTGTTCGAGCGCGGCGCCAGGGCGAGCGCGCTGGCTGCTTGGGACAAGGCCCGCTGTGACCATGCGGACTGGGCCGTGCTGGCGCAAATTCGTTTCCAGCAAGATACGGCGGACGCCGCCGCCAAGGCCAACCGTGAACTGTGCGACGAATTGGCGCCCGTGGCCCAGGGCCATGACGTGGCGGTCAAGCGCCGTCTGCTCGCTGACCCGGACCGTGCCGGGCTGGAGGCGCAAGCCGGTGCGCACGCGGTGCGGCTGTGGGAGGCGGACATCACTGTCTTCGATCCCATGATCGCGGACCGCCTGGCGGAGGAAGCGGCGCTGGCGGCGCGCTACACGGAGCTGACATCCTCCGCGCGGCTGGCGGTGGAAGGCGCCGTGGTGAACCTGTCCAGCCTGGCGCCTTACACGCAGGACCTCGACCGCGACGTTCGTCACCGCGCGCAGAAGGTGAAGTGGGAATGGTTCACGCAGCATGGCGCTGAGCTGGATGACGTGTACGGCCAATTGGTCAAGCTGCGCCACGGCATGGCGCGGGACCTTGGCTACGACAACTTCATCCCGCTCGGCTACCAACGGATGCGCCGCACCGACTACGGTCCAGCGGAGGTCGCCGCCTACCGCGACGAGATCGCCGCCCATGTCGTGCCCCTGATGGCCCGGCTGTTGGAGCAGCGCCGGGTCGAGCACGGGTGGGATCGGTTGCATGGCTGGGATTTGCCGTTGATGGACCTGGCAGGCAACCCGAAGCCGCTCGGCACCGGCGAGGACCTGACGGACGCCGGGCAGGTAATGTTCGACCGTATGGACGAGCGGCTCAGTGGGCTTTACCGCACGATGCGCGAGGGCGGGTTCCTCGACTTGGATACCAGGCCGAGCAAGGCGCCGGGCGGGTTCTGCGATGCGTTTCCCTCCACCGGTATGCCGTTCATCTTTGCTAATTTCACTGGAACATTCGGCGACATCAGCGTGCTGACGCACGAGATGGGCCATGCTGCGCAGATGCACGAGAGCCGCAGGCTGCCGAGCTTCGACTACCTGCAGTCAACCTCGGAGTCGGCCGAAATCAACTCAATGGCTTTGGAGATGCTCTGCTTTCCCCATGCCGGGCTGCTGGTGGGAGACGCTGCAGCGGACCGCTTCCGCCGCGTGCACCTGATCCAAGTGCTGAACCTGATGTTGGGCTGCGCTTTGGGCGACCATTTCCAGCACGAAGTTTATGCTTACCCGGATGCTTCCCCGGCGGAGCGCCATGCCATGTGGCACAGGCTTGCCCAGCGCTACACTCCGTGGATGGATTGGGGCGACCTGGCCTACCCCGCCATGGGGGGCGAATGGCAGGCCGTGCTGCATTTCTACCTCGTTCCGTTCTACTACATCGATTATGCGCTGGCCCAGTGCTGCGCCCTGCAGCTCTGGACGCAATCGCAGCGGGACCCCCAGGCCGCACTGGACGAGTACATGGGCCTGTGCGAACGCGGCGGCTCCGCCCCCTTTACCGAGCTGGTCCGCTCGGCCAAGCTCACTTCCCCGTTCGCGCCGGGGGCTCTGGCGGAATCGATGCAGGCCGTGGCCGCAGCGCTCGGAATGTGACAGCACCCGGGCTGCTCCGGCAACGCAACTTCGGCCTGTTCTTCGCCGCCACGAGTGTTTCCACGCTTGGTACCGCTGTTGCCCTTATCGGGATCAGCCTCGCCCTGCTCGTCTCGGGCTACTCCGCATCCGCTGTCGGCTTCGTGCTGGCAGCAGAGACCGTGCCGATGCTGCTGCTCATGCCGGCCGGGGGCGTGGCCGGGGACCGCTGGCCGCGCCGCCGGCTGATGGTCGCCGCCGATGTGCTGCGTTGCGCCAGCCAGGCGACGCTGGCTGCCTGCCTCGCCAGCGGGCACCCGGCGTTGCCGATGCTGATGGGCCTGGCCGCCTGCTGCGGCGTCGGCAATGCCTTCTACGGCCCGGCAGAACGCGGCCTGGTCCCGCAAGTGGCCGACGCCGACCGCCTTCAAAGCGCCAACAGCCTGGTTAACCTGGCCGGGTCGCTGTCCATCGTCATCGGCCCGGCGCTAGGCGGCCTGCTCGTAGGCCTGGGCGGGGGCGCCATCGCGATCGGCCTGGATGCGGCGTCCTACGGCGTCAGCGCGGCGCTCCTCTCGCTCGTGCGCTTGCCGCGCCACCCGCCCTTGGCCACCTCCCCGGCCTTCTTGCGCGACTTTCGGCTCGGCTGGGCGGAGTTCCGTCGGCATCGCTGGCTGCAACTGATGCTGGCGCAGACCGGCCTGCAAAACGCGTTTATTCTCGGGCTGTTCTTCGTCATCGGCCCAAGCCTGTACGCCTCCCGGCCGGGCGGGGCGCAAAGCTGGGGCCTCGTCACCTCGGGCGTGGGCGCCGGGGGACTGGCGGGCGGGTTGCTTGCCCTACGGGCATCGTTTCCACGCCCGTTGCTCGTCATACAGGCGGGGGCGACCGTCATGACCCTGCCTGTCATCCTGCTCGCACTGGGAGCGTCCCTGCCAGCGCTGATCGCGGCAAGCTGTGCGTTCGGCGTCGCCATGGCGATCTCGAACATCCTGTTCCAAACGGCGGTCCAGCAGAGCGTCCCCGCTGACGCCCTGTCCCGGGTCAGCTCGCTCGTCGGCCTGGTGGCCATGGGCCTGACGCCGCTCGGCTATGGACTCAGCGGCCCCGTGGCCAGCCTGCTGGGCACGGGACCGGCGCTCGGCCTTGGTGCAGGCATCATGCTGGCGAGCGTCGTCGCCATGCTCGCCTGCCGCAGCATCCGCAGCTTCGGGCAGCCGCAGAGCCGGAACCCACAACTGGCGGCCGCGCCGTAGCGCGCCTGTCAGGCCGCGCGCATGGCCGTGAGCGAGCCGAGGATGGCGTCAGCCCAACCCGTGTATCGGCCGCCGTGTTCCGCAGCGATCGAGGCGATGCGTTCGGCGGCGGAGATGGCGAGCGGGTCGAGTTGCAGCAGTTCGGCATAGGCGTCCATCGCCGGCTCCGCCTGGTCCAGCATCTCGTGGCATTGGCCGAGGTTGAACAGCGCCACCGCGCTCGCCGGCGGCCCGAGCCGGTGCGCCTCGCGATATACCGGGATAGCGTGCTCAAACTGGTCGAGCGAGAGCAGGACTTCGCCGAGGTGCAGCCAGGCACGCGGGTTCAGCGGCGCTGCGTCGATCAGGGTGCGAGCACGGCGTTCAGCCAGCGGCAAATCGCCGAGCGCCTGCGCCTCGCGCACCCGGCTTTCCAGCACCGGCCAGAGGATTTCCGCGGCGGCGTAGCGCTCGGCCTCAGTGCTGGGCACGAGGCTGCGGGCCATGCGCTCGGCTGAATCCATGTCGTGGACCATGGCGTCCATGTCGCCTGCCAGCATCGGGACGAAGGCCCGCGCCCGGTAGAGCCGGCTCCACAGCAGGCCAGCCCTGAATTCAGGCAACCGTACGGCGGCTTGCTCCACCATCCTTTGATGCGCCATCGCAGCTTGTGCCGAACGCGCTGCGTCCGGATGGGTCTTAGCGTGCTCGATCAGCAGGTGATAACTCGCTTCCACCGCCGCGGGCGAGCCTGCCGCCAACGCTGGCCACAACGCTTGAAACAGGCTGCCGTACGCGTTTTCGCCGCGGGTCCGGGACAGGCAGGCGAGGGCGATGGTTCGGGTGACTTGCAACGAGGCCGCCACATCGGAGTCGATCGAGGTGGGTTCAGTGCACGTCAGCTCCACGACAAGCCTGTGGAAACACAGCCTGTGCAGCAGCCAAACAAGGTTGTCGCGCTCGGGAGGCGGCAAGTGGTCATAGGACATCACGGCGTTGCAGAGCTGCATCCAGCGTGGGCTGCGCTCCGGCATTGGCACTTCGTCTGGCGCCATGATCGCGACGGTCGCCTTGGAAGAACGGGCGACACCGGCGATCAGCAAACGATAGTTCGTCGCGACGATGCTGTTGAATCTTGGGAGGTCATCGTTGCTGACAAATGCCTGGTAAGCGAGCTCAATGCCCCAGGGCGTCAAGTGACCATCGCCCGCTGGCTGGGCAAGGTCGATCCAGCCTCGGTTCAGCCAGGCTCGGAATGGCAGCGGGGTGGGCAGCCCTTGGGGCTGCCCACTCATGTCAGTACTTGAACTCGCTGCCATTTCCATCGGCGGCAAGAGTCGTCAGACGCGTGATGATCTTCTTCATGCAACCACTCCTTCGCTGCGATCAATAAAGGATTGACCTTCTGCTGCCAGAACTTGCCAGCATACCATGTTAATATCATTGCTGCCGAAACAGTCGTCAATAAAACGTAAAAGCTTTACTCTAGCTTGGGCAAGCTACCTTACTGAGCCAGCTCGGTCACTAGCCGGTCGGCGTGGTAGATGTGGGTCAGCGCCTCGCGGATCGCGGTGACATCGACCGCCACTGTGCGGTTCTGGCTGGGGTCGTAGCCGAAATCCCCACCCAGCGACTGGATGTTGCCGTCGAACACCAGCCCGATCGCCTCGCCCTGGCGGTCGATCAGCGGGGAGCCGGAGTTGCCGCCGATGATGTCGTTGGTGGTGATCATGTCCAGCCGGGTCGCCCCGTCCAGGCCCGCCTTGGCGTTCACCCAGCTGGGCGGCAGGGCGAAGGGGTCGTTGCCGGTGGCGCGGGCGTAAGCGCCGGCGAAGTCGGTGAACGGCGCCACTGCCTTGCCATTCTGGGCATAGCCCTTGACCGTGCCGTAGGACAGCCGCAGGGAGAAGGTGGCATCCGGGTAATCCGCGGTGCCTTCGAGAGCGAATTTGGCCCGCGCGATCGCTGCCGCGTTCTCGGTGACGACCGCCTTGACGTTGTTCTCGTAGTCCGCCCGCACCGCCCGCGCTGGGCCGTCGAGCCGGCGAACGAACACCAGCATCGGGTCATCGGAAGCGTTGATGGCCGCCGCTCCGCCGGCTAGCAGGGAGGCCCGCAGCTTCGGATCGCCAAGCTTCGTGGCATCTACGATCTGTGCCGCGATCTGCTCCGGCGACTGGCTGCCGAGGATCGCGCGCACATCGGCGTCGTCCGTGCCGAGGTACTCGCGCACCTTGGCGAGCCACCAAGCGATCTCGGTGCGGTCTAATTCCACATAGACTGGAGCCTCGGCCGTCACGTTCTGCTTGAGGGTCGGGGCGTTGGCGTCCTGGAATTCGGGTAGCCGCTGCGGGTCGGGCTTGCCGGCCTCGGCGGCATAGCGGTTCAGCAACACGGCCTGGCGCAGCGTGGACCCGGCGGTGAAACGCGGCAGCCGCTCCAGCAGGTCATAGCGTTGGTAGAGGCCCTTGCGGCGCTCGGTCGCCTTGGCGATCGCATCCCATGCCCCGTCGGCCGGGGCGAGCTTGGGGTCGGCCCGCACCTGGGAGCGCAGCGCGGCCTCGGCCTGCGCCGCGTCTGGGAGGATGGAGCCTTCCACCAGGGCCAGCTGGCGGCCTTTCAGGGCCTTGAGGGTGTTCTCGTCGGACCACAGGGCGGTGCGCGAGAAGCGCTGCTGCTCCGGCCCCTTGGTGGCAAGCTCGGCGAACAGGCCGCGCCGCTCGGAGAACAGGTCGATGAAGAACGGCTCCTCTTGGTCGCGCACGAACTCGAGCTGCGCCACCGTCTGCGTCCGCTCCGTGCCGCCCGGGTTGCCGGAGGTGAAGGCGATGTCCCCGGGCTGTGCACCCGCCTTGGAGAAGCGCAAGAAGTCCGGCGAGGCCAGCGGCTTGCCGCCGTCATAAATCCGCACGAACGCTGCATCGAGCGCGAAGCGCGGATAGTTGAAGTTGTCCGGGTCGCCGCCGAAGTTCGCGATCGCATCCTCGGGCGCCCAGACCAGCCGCAAATCCTGGTAGCGCTTGTAGGCGTACAGGTCATAGCGGCCGCCGTTGTACAGCGTCACCACCTGGCAGCGCACGTCCGCGCCGTTGCCGCAGCCGCTCTGCACCTTGGCGATGGCGGCGCGCTCGGCATCGGCAAAGGCTTGGCCCGACTGGCCGGCCGTGGCGTCCTGGATGGCGCGGGTCACGTCCGTGATGGCGGTGAGCTGGTTGGCTTCCAGCTCCGGGCACGGCCGCTCATCCGCCAGCGCGGCGGCGGTGAAACCGTTGGCCACGTAGTCGTGCTGGGCGTCGGACAGTGCGCCGATGCACCCGCGGGCGCAGTGATGGTTGGTCATCACCAGGCCCTGCGGCGACACCAGGCTGGCCGAGCAACCCTGCGCCAGGCGGATCGAGGCCAAGCGCGCGTGGTCGAGCCAGGCCTGGTCCGGCGCCCAACCGTATTGCGCCGCCATCTTGGCCGCTGGGAAATTGTCGAACGTCCACATGCCCTCATCGGCCTGCGCCGGGCTGCAGATCCAGGCAAGGGCGGCAGCGAGGGCGGCGAAGGAGGCAACGCGCATGAGGTCTCCGGGGACTGGCGGCGAAGGAAGGCTTGTAGCGCAATTGCCCTGCCAGTGGCCATCGCCGCGGGCGGATTTATCCCTGGCTTTCCCGCCACACCCGGGCGAACATTGGCAAAACAATCCGGAGGAAACACGATGTCCATCCTTGAGGCCCAGACGCAGGCGTTGCCCTCCTCGGCGGGCGACGAGGCGGCCATCGCCGAACTGCACGCCGCTTTCGACGCCCAGCGCGCCGCCTTCGCCGCCGACCGCTACCCGAGCCTGGAAGAGCGCAAGGCGCGCATCGGCAAGCTGATGGGCATGCTGCTGGGCTACCGCGAGCGCATCTGCGTCGCCCTCAACCAGGACTTCGGCTCGCATCCCACCGGCGCTTCCGAGCTGATCGAGGTGCTGGGCCCGGTCGGCCGGGCGCAGTACGTGCTGGGCAAGCTCGAGGAGTGGATGGCTCCCTCCCCGCGTGAAGTCGATCCGGCTTTCCTGGGCACCGCGCACGCCTACACGCAGAGCCAGCCGAAGGGCGTGGTCGGCAACATCGTGCCGTGGAACTTCCCGTTCGACCTCTCAGTCGGCCCCATGATCGAGATGCTCGCGGCAGGCAACCGGGTCATCGTCAAGCCTTCCGAGTACACCCCAGCCTGCGCCGAGCTGCTGCGCGAGATGGTGGAGGCGACCTTCGACTCTACCCTGGTTTACGTGGCGATCGGTGGCCTCGGCCTGGCGCGCGCCTTCTCGGACCTGCCGTGGAATCACCTGCTCTACACCGGCAGCCCGGATGTCGGCCGCCAGGTGATGCAGGCGGCCTCGCGCAATCTCACGCCCGTCACGCTGGAGCTGGGCGGCAAGTGCCCAGCGGTGCTGACGCCGGGTTCGGTGACGCAGACCAACGTCGATTCCATCATCGGCACCAAGACGGTCAAGAACGGCCAAATGTGCGTCTCGGTCGATTACTGCCTCGTGCCCCGGGCCGACATGGACAGCTTCGTGGCCAAGTCAAAGGACTTCATGGGCCGCGTGGCGGCCGACTACTCGCAAAGCCCCGAGTGCACCGGCATCGTCTCCCTGCGCCACCTGGACCGCCTGTCCGCCATGCTGGACGAGGCGCGGGACCGGCAGGCCATCCTCGTCGAGTTGGAGCTGAACGGCCGGGTGGATCGCGAAACCCGCCGCATGCCGATCACGCTCGCCATCGACCCGGCAGCCGACCTGCGCATCATGACGGAGGAGATTTTCGGCCCGATCCTGCCGGTGGTGCCTTACGACAACCTGAACGATGCGGTGGAGCGGATCAACGCCGGTGAGCGTCCGCTGGGGGCCTACATCTTCGGCGACGACAAGGCGGCCACCGACCATGTGCTGGAGCAAATCACCTCTGGCGGCGCGGCGGTTAACACCTGCGCCTTGCAGGGGGCGCTGCCCTCGCTCGGGTTCGGCGGCGTCGGCATGAGCGGCATGGGCCGCCACCATGGGCTCGACGGCTTCCGGGAATTCTCTAACCCACGCGGCGTGGTGGTGCGGGGCGAGGGCGACCAGATCGACGCGTTCTATGCGCCGTACGGCAAGGCGGAGGCGATCGTGAAGATGGTGCTGGGAGGCTAACAGGGCGCTGCCCTGCACCCGCAAGGGGACGAAGTCCCCTTGACCCCTGGTACTATAATCAGGTGTCCAGAGGACTTTGTCCTCTGGCGGGGTTGGGGGCAGAGCCCCGACCTACCATACGTAGCCTAAATCTCTCGCGCCCGAGACGCTCGCCTTGCGCAGCAAGGCGCGCGACACCCGGCGCGCGTGGAACACAGTGGCAGCGCTTGGGCCGACCAGCACCAGCTCCTCGCCGCGCTCCACCGCACGTACGATCCGCACGGCTACCGCCGAGGGATGCACGCCCTTTGCCTTATACTGCCGGTCCAGCCGGTCGAGCGCCGCGGCGGGCACGCTGTCCGCCACGGCGCGGCGGTTGCGCACGATCGGCGTGTCGATGATGCCGGGGCACACGGCGGTGACGCCGACGCTTGTGTCACGCAGCTCCATCGCCAGCGCGTCCGACAGGCCCAGCACGGCATGCTTGGAGGCGGAATAGGCGCTCAGGTTCGGCACGGCATGGAGGCCCGCCGCGGAGGACACGTTGACCAGGCGGCGCGTCCCGCCGGCAACGATCATCTCTGGCAGGAACGCCCGGCTGACGTGCACCACGCCCATTAGGTTTACGCCCATCACCTGGCTCCACGCGCTCAGCGGCGTGTCCAGGAACGGGCCGAGGAAACCGATCCCGGCGTTGTTCACCACCACGTCCGGCACCGCCGCCTCCGCGGCGACCCTCGCAGCCAGCGCCTCGACGGCCGCCGGGTCGCTGACATCGCACCCGGCGGCAAGGCAGCGGCGGCCAGACGCCTGCACCAGCCGCACGGTCTCGGCGAGCCGGGCCTCGTCCAGGTCGGCTGCGACGATGTCAGCTCCCTTGCGGGCGAAGGCGAGCGCCGTCTCGTGGCCGATGCCGGAGGCGGCGCCCGTCACCAGCACCCAGCGCCCGTTCAGGTCCATGGCCATCACGACCCGCCCCAGCCGGCGCCGGCGAACACCTTTTGGTCCTTGTTGTCGCGCATCAGCATGGCGAAGCCCGGGATGGCCTCGAACCCCAGGCCGTGCGGCAGGCCGCTTTCTGGCTCGGCCACGATCTTGGCATAGCTTTCGCCCGCGAACCTCTCCCACTTGCCGGCCGGCTTCTTCACCTCGACGTGCGCCACCGTGGCCTTCAGCACCAGACGCACGATCGCCTCCTTGCGCGAGGACGGCTTGGTCAGGCTCGGGCACCCGGCGATCATCTGCCAGCCATTGGCCAGCGCCCAGTCGGTCAGTTCCTGCTTAGTCACGGCATTCTCCCTGGTTGCGGAGAAGCTTATATCAATTGCCTTGCCCATTGACCCGTCGCTGTGTCCGGCATGGTGGCTCCGGGCTGGAGTGGCGGCAGGCTTCGGGCAATCCCTTGTCGTTATGCATAAGCCTGCGGACGCGGGGACCCTGCCAAACGAGCGCTTCACAACCCATCAGCGGGACAAGGGGATAAGTGGAGAACCTAGCCCAGCATCAGCGTTCTTTCGTGCCCTGACCCAATGTGGGCGAGCGTGATTGGCGAGACTAAAGCGTAATAGCAGAGACTCAAACAACGCTCGCCTTGCCGTTCCAAACGTTAACGCGTTGTTTGCAGTCATGATTTCCGGTCGTTTGCTCGTCGGGTAAATAGGTTCGAGCACGACAAAGTCGCGGAATTTTTGCGTGCAAATCGCTGTGCAAGCAGCGGTTTCCCATCGAAGTTTCCCGGCTGGAACCTGCATCACCTTTTCCAAGCTGGGCTGTCCAAACTAGATTGGCGCTGTCGATTTCAGTCGTCAAAGAGGACGCGGCTACTCGTTGGGTTACAGCCGGACGGCGTTCTATCCGTCTCGTAGCCGGTCTAGCCGCAGCCGAAGCGCTCCATCGCGATATGCGCGGCAACGCTCGGCGACTCGACACGAAGGCTGCGAAGCGCCTGCCAGGCCGTCGGCAACCTCGCCGTCCCGGGCACGTTCTTCGGTCGACCGCGCCTCCACAAGCGCCAGGGAAATCATGTCGCTATTGCACAACCTGACCTGCCGTCGATGCTTCGGACGAGGTCTGGTGGCCACCGCAGTCGCCACGCCGCTGGCCGCAATTTTCGGCCGCGCGGCGCTTGCAGCCGACAAGAAGTTCACTCCCGTTCCCGGCGCTCCGCTTTCCACGCATAGCCATGTGCTGGACACGGCGGCGGACGCCATCCAGTCGAAGAAGCCCATCGACGCGATGAGCGAGTACCTCAACGGCTTCCATTTCTACGCCGACGACATGGGCAGGCAGGTGGAGGCCAACCACTTCTGCACGCATTTGAACGAAGACTTCCACCAGTGCGTCATTTACGACGCCAACCAAGCCAACGCCAAGCTCATCGGCATCGAATACATCGTCAGCGAGAAACTGTTCAAGACGCTGCCTGACGAGGAGAAGAAGCTCTGGCACAGCCACGATTACGAGGTGAAGTCCGGTGAACTCGTGGCTCCGGGCGTTCCCGATTTAGCCGAGCACGCCTTCATGAAGGATCTCGTCACCACCTACGGCAAGACGTGGCACACCTGGCAGATCGACCGCGACCACGACTTCCCGATGGGAATTCCCCAGTTGATGATGGGCTTCGTCAAAGACGGTCAGGTCACCCAGTCGTTGGTGGACGACCGGGACAGGAGGTTCGGCGTCTCCGTCCAGAAGGAGAAGGCGAACCGGGCGGACATCCCGACGCCGCAGGTCGTGGCGGGTGCAAATTCCTGGCAAACCGGCAAGACGATGCAACTCAAGCTTGTCGAAGTGGACGTGAAGAACCTGAAGACCTAATCGCGCAATGTGACGGAACGGCAGAATTCATGTCTGCGACTTTAACTACGCCCAGGGACGTGGATGTCAGGCCGCCGACACAGGGCGAAAGCTGGGGCCGAGTCTCAAGGTGATCACATCACCGGCTACGTCCAAGTGCCGCCATTAGAGCGTGTCTGTTTCAAGATGAGGCATATCCAGCATGGCGGATATAGTTCATGCACTCTGCCGAACTGAGCTCGTTCAACAATGAGCCGATGCGATGCCAAACGGCTGCGATTGAGCGTTCATCGGCTTTGCGCAACAGCGTCTTGAGCTTGGCGAACATCATCTCGATCGGGTTGAGGTCGGGGCTGTAGGGCGGCAGGAAAAGAAGGTGTGCGCCAGCGTCCCGTATGGCGCGGCGCACAGCTTGGCTTTTGTGGCTGCCCAAGTTGTCGAGTACGACGACGTCGCCGGCGCGCAGATTGGGCAGGAGGAACTGCTCGACCCAGGCCCGAAACAGGCAGCCGTTGATCGGGCCGTCGAACACGCAGGGTGCAGTAATGCCGCTCGCACGCAGCCCAGCCAGGAACGTCATCGTCGACCAGCGGATGAAGGGAACTGCCGCGACCAGGCGTTCGCCGCGCGTCGCCCATCCGCGGGTGCGGGTCATATTGGTTTTGGCCCAGGTCTCATCGACGAAGACCAGGCGATCTGGATCGATCCGGCTCTGATATCGCTTCCAACGCTTTCGCTTGCGGGCGATGTCAGGCCGGTCCTGCTCGGCGGCGCGCAGACTTCTTTGAAAGTCAGGCGCTCGTTGCGCAGAAAACGCCAGACAGCGTCGTTGCTGACTTTAATGCCACGCGCGGCCAGCTCGGCGCGAAGGCCACGAACGGTGGCATCTGGCACGGCTGCAATCCGGGCGAGAAGCCACTCCCGCTCGGGAAGCAGCACAGCGTGACGAGCCCCGCCCATTGGCTTGGGAGCGCAAGCGCCAGAGGTCCGCTGGCGATCAACCCAACGCACAACGGTTGCCGGGCCGAGATTGTAAAGCCTGGCAACAGCACGGCGCGACTGGCCAGCCTCGACGGCTGCAACGACGCGTTCACGAAGGTCCATGGAATAGGGCTTGGTCATCGCTGCTGGCCTCCAACCCAGCCAGCAGCTTGAATCAGATTTCAACGCGCGCCAGAATCCCTCGATTCAATCAGAGGCGGACGCGCTCTAGCCCGGGCCTCTGAAAGCGGGCTTCAACGTCGTCGTATGGCACTCGGCGTGGGCGATCTCGCGATTCGCACTCGCACCATCATCGAAGGTGGCACGACGGGTGGTGGCCGCGTCGGACGGCACGCTTGCCGAATTCAGCGCGATGAGAGTGCGTGTCCTCCTGCTTGCGTCAGACGGATGCGTCCGTCGTCAGACAGTCGTAGCAGCCCGGTGTTTACCAGCTTCGGCAGGAGTATCGGTCCCAGCGGTGCGTGCATGGCGTCGAACTCCTCACTTGTTGGGGCGCCCTTGAAGCCGCGGACATATTCGAGGGCACGGCGTTCGGTTTCGTTCATTAAGCAGCCTTATGCGCTTGGAACGTATCGAGTCGAATGCGATCTGACGCCCAAAACGGGATCGTCCACAGACTAATATCGCCACCACAGGGGGCAGGCTTTAGGAGCGATCCGAAGATTGCTCCTGTCCGGCTCCGCTCGCGTCACGGGGACGTAGGCATGCTGCCCTGTCCTGCAGCCTCCCGGCGCGAGGGAACCGCATCCAAATCGCCGCCGCGCTCCATGGGAAATCCTCGATGGGCGCAAGAAGCCCCTCGACTTACGGGTGGAGTTCCCGTTACGTTCCGGCCTATGCACTTGGTGACTCTCCTCCTCCTCTTCGAACTAGCTCTTGGCGATGGCAGTCCGTCCACACGTGCGGAACCGACGATGAGTGATTTCTTCGTCAGGAGCAGACCGTACGTCGTCCAAGCCGAAAGCTACCGTCCGCATGGTCGACAACGGCCAGACTGCTCTGTGCAGGCGCTTCCCTACACCGGGTGCGTTGGCAGGAACGGGTTGATGGTTTGGCACTCCTTGGCCGCACCTGTCCCACCGATGTGGCTCGGCGGGCGGAGAGCATGAGCGACGACGACAAGCTGAACCTACGCCCGGCCTCGGCGCAGGAGATCGAAGAGAGCCTGTCCTTCGCCCTGCGGTTCTCCGGTCGCAAGCGGGTCCACCACGCCGACGACGCCATGGCCCGCATCACCGCCGAGCGGCTGGTCCAGCACCTCGAACGGTCCGGGTTCGTGTTGATGAAACGCCCGCCAGCCGCGCTGCCCAGCACCAGCCGTCATAGTCATCCCAACGCGACTGACTGAGCCGCCGCCGTGCAAATGCCATCATGACGAAGGAAGAGCCGCCATGGCCGCCCCTTTGGCGAAGATGCCTAAATAAAGCGGTGGGGTCGTGGCGGCCGCCGGTTCCTAGGACGGCCGTCGCAAGACGCCTCGTTGATCGGCTCTGCGCGGGCCGAAGTGCCAATACCGAGAACGAACTTCTGCGTCCCTAGCGACGAAGCAACACCGGCTGATGAATGCAATGGTGAGTTGAGCCAGGGCGCTCGCGCTGGATATCTCTACGGGTCCTGTCGGTGGATGATAGCCCCGACTGCTACTTCTCGGCTATGGAGTCGGTTTCCAGAACGGATGGGGTGACTACAATGAACCATAGAACCCGGATATTATGAGCCAAGCTTTACTACTTGCTAACGACGACGATGACCTCGAAGTCAAGCTGAATGCCACACGCAAGAAAATTCCGGACGAATACTTTACCAATTTGCCTCACCCTTGGATTATCGGCTTCTCCGGAGGTAAGAATTCGACCTTAGTCGCTCACCTTGTGTTCGAGATGCTGCTGAACATCTCGCCGAGCCAGCGACGCCGGACCGTCCACGTCGTGGCGAACGACACCTTGGTGGAGTCGCCTTTGGTTATTGGCCACATAAAGACGGTGCAGGCCTAGATGCGCGAGGCGGCCGAGGCGTTCAGCCTGCCGGTCCGTGCTCCGTGATGCGCCAGCCGAGGCCCATGTGGTCCCGGGCGGTCGGCTGGTACTAGGAAGATTTTATCCGAGTCGGGGTTTGCAGCCGGTTAAGGTGTCGTCCTCAAACGAGCGTTGCCGCACGCCAGTCGGGGTGACCCGTTGCGCCATGCCTTGAATTGTCGAGGCCGCCTTCGTGCTGCCGCGATTGGGTGGCAACTTCGGGGTTACCTACCTTCGCGGGCACACCTCGAACTGCAACGGCGAGACGAACATGCGGCGAACCCTCCCATTGTGCTGCTTGTGCTGCACACTCGTCGGGCTGGCATCGTTCGCAGTCGCGGACTGCAGCGTCGCGCAACCCGTCCGTCCCGCGCCGAACCCGGATGCGAGCGGGCCGCAGACGGCCGTGCCCACGCCGTTGCCCTCCGACCAGGCTGACGTCCCCGGCGGCACGTCCCACGACGGCGTCGTCAACCCCCCTGTCACGACCTCCGGTGCGACGGGTATCGTCCCACCGCCGCAGCGAGGGGCCATGCCCGTGATGCCTCCGCCTGGCACAGGCGGGAACCGACCGGATGTCCAGCCGAAGTAGAGGGCGAACTGACGACGCCGGTTTCTTCCTCTCTTTCTTGCAGGGCTGCCGATGCACTTCCGGCATGCCAGTAGCGCAGGGGCGCGGTGTTGCACAATCGCCCTTGTCGGTAGTGTCTCAACTTAAAATCCGGTTGAGGCTGTCCTTCCGCTCTCGACTCAAAGCAGCTCCTTGCCGTCTAGCCACCCACGGTCCGCTTACCTACCTTCCCATGCATGTCCCGTTCCCCTGCTGTTGACCTGGCTCCACTTATCAAGCTCCTGCAAGCGGGCGTCCCACCCGACCGCGCTGCCACCGAACTCTCTCGCGTCCTGGCCATCTGGACGGCAGAACTCAAGGACGACGGCGAGCAGCTACAGGAGCGGCTATCCGGCTTGGCCGAGCAGATGACGGCGGGGATCGAGGAAATGCACGAGGGCATCGCCGAGGCGAGCGATAAAGGGAAACCCACGCTGCGGCGGATTTTAGGGACGCATGAGGCGGTGCTGGACGGGGTGCGAAAGGCGCAGGGGGCGGGGTAGGCTCCCACCGCCCTGCCAGGAGGGCCACCGCAGCACGCGATCCAAGTCTGACACTTGACGGCGTGGCCTCCACCATCGAAACGGACATTTTGCGATCACCGCTGCCGTTCATGCAAATGACAAGGTCAAGTCTCGGGGCTTGCGGCCTCCGATTTCCGCTGGCGGACCCTGTTGAGGAATTCGCCGACATCGTCGGCCATACCCAAGTGAACGTAAGCCTCAAGTTCAGTCACCGCGATCCGAAGGACTGTTACTACGAAACGCTCCATGCCCGCCCGATCGACGCCTCGTGCGCTAAGGGTGGACCACGTTCCATGCAAAATGCGCGAACGGTCGCGGACGACATTGCGTGCGAATTGCCGCGTGCTCAGCGTGGATCCTGGTACGATGGGATCGTCCGGCCCTAGTTCGAAGAACGCACTCAGAATTTCAAGCATGCGCTGCTGACTACCCATGCTACTTTCGGCACGAAGCAGCCCTTCTAAAGCTGTTTCGAGCTTTGCTATCGCGATGGTGTCGATAGACTCACCCATACCTTGGTAAAGCCAATAGGCAGCGTCGCACCAGGCTCGCTCAAGCACCGGTAGGCGAAACGAACCCGAGGCAAATGATCGCACTACATTTCCGATTGCTTCGAAGACAGGTGCAGCCGTCTGCATGATGTGGGGTAGTGTGCCTGGGCCGATCGCCATTCCTGGTTCTTTCCGTGCCCAACCAACGTTGTGATAACCTCCGGCTTCCGACAGGGTGCGCTTCTCCGACGTTCCCCGCCGCGCGTCGAGCCGCGCCATGTTGTGGGTGTCGAGATAGGGAGCGGCGAGCTGAAAGGCCACGATCACCAAATCGACCGCAAGCTCGGCGACTTCTTCGGCACGCCGCTGCTCGCAGCCTTCTACGGAAACGCGCGCCAGCCAATTGGCATCTTACTCGCGCATCCATCGAACCAGATCGTTCAATCCGCTTTGGTCAAGAACCGTATCCCCGCCGCGCGCAGGACAAAAGCTGCTGGTCACGACACGATCGATAAACTCAAATGTGACCGGTCCGATCTCGAAGCGGGGCGCGGGAGTTCGACTTATTACGCACGGCACGAAGACCCGCCGAGGCGAAGCGTTGTTGACAAACCAATTTTCGAAATGCGCGACAAGAGCCTCAGCATTCTCGCCTGCGATAGTATCCGGGTCGCGGTCCACGTAGTCCTCAATGAAGTTGAACAACTCAGTCTGAACACCCGCGTAGAATGTACCGCGCTCCATGGCAGGAATGCGGTCTAGGAGACAGTCAGTAAGCCCGGCGAAAGCACGATGCCCGGGCATTCGATTCGCGGTAATGCCACCTGCGCTCTCGCGCACATGCCCAAGGCTCTCCGTACGCAACGTCTCTTGTGTCAACATCGCGAACGGCAGCGGTCTTCGCTCTAGGTGTCTAGCGAGCGCTCGCAACAGACCAACCTCGTTGGAATTTGATGGCGGCATGTACGTTCTGCTTCGCCGGATCAACTTACAGCTAGTCTCGCCTTAAAAGTAAACAGTCGGGTTTCCACCAGATAGGGATCGCAACTTCGGCACCTCGGTTTTAGATAGTCTGTCAACGGTGTGGATTGGCATGGATCTCAAACAGGGACACTACCCCCTTGCCTGGGCGTGCATGCCGAAGAACAAGGTTATCCGTCACACCGCCGTGCGTTTCGCCGAGGCGCAGCCCCGTCGCCTTCAGTTCGGAACGGCGATCGCTACCGGAAGTCCCGGCTGGGCGGAAGACCGGCGGCCCTGGCGCGCGACGAGCCGGTGTCGTCCGGCCGCCGGACTTTGTCGGCATGCCCTGGCGAGGAGTCGCCCCGTGCCACATCGGCATCCGGCGCGTTCAGTGTTCCGAGCAGGTCGCTCCGGTCCACCAGCCTACGGCAGACGAGGTGGGTGACGGGCACCTCGGCGTGCTCGGTCTGGCGCTCGATGCGGCCTTCCGCGACCATCAGCTTGGCACCGATCATCACCGCGCGGTCGCGCGCGCCGACGTCGGGGTAGACGACCAGGTTCGCCGTGCCGAACTCGTCTTCGAGCGTGATGAACACGATGCCCTTGGCCGTGCCGGGTCGCTGGCGCATCAGCACGATGCCGGGCAGCCGGACGGAGGCGCCGGGCCGACCGCCGTTCAGGCGCCGGGTGTCGTGGAAGCCTTGAGCCTGCAAGCTCGGTCGCAGCAGCGCCAGGGGATGCTCCCGCAGGCTCAGGCCGGTCGCGACGTAGTCGAGCACCGTGGCCTGCCCCCTCGCTTCGGCGGGCAGGCGTGCCGCAGCCTCCCGGATCAGCGGCGGCTCCCCCAGCGAGATCTCGGCCAGCCGCAGCAACGGCGGCACGTCGCGCTCGACCGCCTTGGCCTCCCAGATGGCGGAACGCCTATCGATCCCCAGGCTGGCGAACGCGTCCGCCTCGGCAAGCGCTTCGATGGCGCGGCGGCCGACGCCGGTCCGGCGCGCCAGCTCCTCGACCGACCCGTACGGCGAACCGTTGCCGGACAGGCGCATCTCGACGATCAGCCGACCTTCCGCTTCCGGCAGGCCCGAGGCCATGCGCAGCCCGAGTCGGAGGGCGTGCTCGTCGGCGCTGCGCATCTCGGGTTCCAGCGTGCTGTCCCAGTCGCTGGCGTTGACGTCCACCGGCCGTATCTCGACGCCGTGCCTCCTGGCGTCGTCCACCACCTGGGCCGGGGCGTAAAATCCCATCGGCTGGGAGTTCAGCAAGGCCGCCGCGAAGACGGCCGGATGGTGGCACTTGAGCCACGAGGACGCGTATGCAAGGTGCGCGAAGCTGGCGGCGTGGCTTTCCGGGAAGCCGTAGCTGCCGAAGCCCTCGATCTGCTTGAACACGCGCTCGGCGAGTTCGGGATCATAGCCGCGCCGGACCATGCCGCCGATCAGCCGGTCGCGGTGGACGCCGACCCCTTGCGTGTACTTGAACGTCGCCATGGCCCTTCGCAAGTCGTCGGCTTCGCCCGGCGTGAAGTCGGCGGCCACGATGGCCACCCTCATCGCCTGCTCCTGAAAGAGGGGCACGCCCAGCGTGCGGCCCAGGACCTTCTCCAGCTCGTCCGGCTCGCCGTGTTCCGGCGACGGTCGGGGATAGACGGGCCGCTCCAGACCCCAGCGGCGGCGGAGATAGGGATGCACCATGTCGCCCTGGATCGGACCGGGTCGGATAATCGCGACCTGCACGACCAGGTCGTAGAAGACGGTCGGCCTCAGCCGCGGCAGCATCGCCATCTGCGCCCGGCTTTCGACCTGGAACACGCCCAACGAGTCCGCCTTGCGGAGCATGGCGTAGGTTTCCGGGCAGTCGCGCGGCACTCCGGCGAGATCGAGATCCTCGTGGCGGTGCAGGCGGAGGAGGTCGAACCCGCGCCGGAGGCAGGACAGCATCCCGAGCGCCAGGATATCGACCTTCAGCAGCTTGAGCGCGTCGACGTCGTCCTTGTCCCATTCCAGCACCGTCCGCCCGGGCATCGCGGCGTTGCCGACCACCGCCATCTCCGTGAGGGGGCCGCGGCTCATGACGAACCCGCCGACGTGGGTGGCGAGGTGCCGCGGGAAGTCCTGGATTTCCGTCGCCAGCGCCAGCGCCAGCGCGAGGCGCCGGTCGCCGAGGTCCAGCCCCTCCGCGGCCGCGAGTTCCTGCAAACCCTGGTTGTGTCCCGGTCCCCAGGAAGCCTTGGACAGCTTGCCGGTGACGTCCTCTGAGAGGCCGAGGGCCTTGCCGACCTCGCGGACGGCGCTGCGTCCACGATAGCGGATCACCATGCCCACGATGGCGGCGCGGTCGCGGCCATACCGGTCGTAGATGTGCTGGATGACCTCTTCGCGCCGCTCGTGCTCGAAGTCGACGTCGATGTCGGGAGGCTCGTTCCGGGATGCGGACACGAACCGCTCGAAGAGGAGGTCGTGCTTGGAGGGGTCCACCGCGGTGATCCCCAGCACGTAGCAGATGGTGGAGTTCGCCGCCGATCCCCGGCCTTGGCAGAGGATCCCGCGGGAGCGTGCGAACCGCACCACCTCGTGAACGGTCAGGAAATACGGCGCGTAGTCGAGTTGCCCGACCAGCTGCAGCTCGTGCGCGATGCGCTTGCGGATGTCGTCCGGAACGCCTTCCGGAAATCTCGCCGCCGCCGCCTCGTGCACGCGGTCGGCCAGCGTCTGCAGCGGCGCGCGCCCGGGTTCCAGGATTTCGTCGGGGTACTCGTGACGGAGCTGATCCAGCGAGAAGCCGCGGCAGGCGTCCAGGACGGCGACGGTGTTCGCCAACGCCTCCGGCCACGCAGCGAACAACCTGCCCATCTCCCCGGGACTCTTCAGGCAGCGCTCGCCGTTGCGGTCGGCGGCCAAGCCGATCCCATCCACCGGAGCGCCCAGGCGGATGGCCGTCAGCACGTCCGCCAGACGGCGGCGGTCAGGGTGGTGGTAGCGCGGGTCCGTGGTCGCCAGGAGTCCGGCATCGGCCAGTCGCGCCATTTCCGCCAGCGTTTCCAGGCGCCCCCGATCGCCGCCGCCGAAGACGACGGACGCCGAGCAAAGCAGCGGCATGGCCAGCCGTTCCCGCAACTCGTCCGCATCGGCGCGAAGCCGCTCGGCGAAGACCGCATCCGGGACGGAGGGAGGAACCGCGCTCATCGCCCAGCCCTCGGCGTGGTCCAGCATCTCCGAGCGACGGATTTGGCACTGGCCCTTCGGCGCCCGCATCTTGCCGAGGGACAGCAGGCGGGTCAGGCGGCCGTAGCTCGCCCGGTCCGTCGGCCATGCCAGATACGTCGCCCCATCCTCCAGCACGAGCCGGGCGCCGACCGCGAACGGCAGCTTGACCTCCTTGGCCGCGACATGCGCGCGAACGACACCGGCCAGGCTGTTCGCGTCGCAGACGCCGATCCCCGAATGGCCCAAAAGGGAGGCGGCCGCGACCATCTCGGCGGGGTGCGACGCGCCATCCAGCAGGGTGAAGTTCGTCCGCGCGCCGAGTTCGGCGAACCCGACACTCACGCGAGATGGCCGTGCAGGAACCAGCGTGCGGGCCGGTCCGCCTGGAGGGCCGCCTTGCGGCCGATCCACAGGCGTGATCCGGACTGCAGTTCGACCCGGTAGTAGTCGCGGCCGCTTCGGGCATCGTCGCGCCACCACTCCCGCTCGATGCGTTCCGGGCCGTCGAACGACGCCACCGCGTGCACGGCGCCGTCGAGCCGGACCATCCGCGGCGGGCCGTCCGGCGCCTCCGCGAGGACCAACAGCGGGACGGGCTGCTTGAGCAGCCGCACGGGTTGGCCCGGGCGATGCGGGAACGGGGGCACGGCGTCGAACGCATCAACGCGAGCGACCGAGCGTTCGGGCCAGTGGCTCTCGCGCGACGCCAGCCTCCAGACCGGCAAGCGCCGGGACAGCCGGTCGAGCAGCTCGCCCAGGGCCTCGCGGCGGTCCGCGTCGCAGATGCCGCCCTTCGTCGCCATCTCCTTCTGCTCGCCCGTCATCGCGTCGGTGGAGCAGGCTTCGAGCGTCATCCGCTCGAAGCCGAGGTCGGGTTCCAGGCGTTCGAGTTCGTTCGCGAACAGTCTTCGCAGATGCGCGGGCGCACGCGTCGGAAGGCCGGTGCCGACGGTGATCTCCTGGACGTCCCGATCGACCCGGTAGGCGCGCAGCGTCACTCGGCGCGCGCCCCGAGCGGCCTCGGCCAGCCTGCGGCACAGGGGATCGAGCAGGGCGTCCAGGGCGCGGTCGATCGCCGGGCGCGTGGCGATTGGCTCCAGGAAGTCCGACGCCTCCGCGAACACCGGCGGCGGACGGACAGGAGGCAACGCACGGGGCCGCTCGCCGGTCAGGCTATCCAGGACATCCATCAGCGGCCGTCCGAAACGACGGGCGAGCGGGGCGCGGGGCTGGCGCAGCAAGTCGCCGATCCGCTGCAAGCCCAGGCGGTTAAGGCCGCTCGCGACGTCCCCGGGCAACCGAAGCGATCCAATTGGAAGCGCGCACGCGGCGGCGTTCTCCTCCCCTGGCGGCACGACGGTCCCGTGGCGCCCGGCCCGGGCGAGCGCCGCAGCGGCGTCGACACCGGACGCGAGCACGGCCACGACCGTGACGCCGCCGGTTCGAAGGCCGGTCGCGACTTGCCGGAGCAGCGCCGCCTCGCCGCCGAACAGGTCGGCGCAGCCGGTGACGTCCATCGCCAGGCCATCGGGCGGATCGACGGACGCGAGGGGAGTGTAGCGGGTGGCCCACAACGCGAGCCGCTCCAGGAAGGCCATGTCCGCCTCCGCGTCGGTCGGGCGCAGCACCAGATCGGGATGCATGGCCTGGGCGTCGGCGAGCGCTTGCCCGGCGCGCAGCGTCGTGCCGGGCGCGTCCACGCAGGTCAGGATGCGCCGGTTGCCGAACGTGTCCCACGTGGCGACGGGCGCGTCGGCGAGGTCCGGCTCCCGCCGACGGATCCGGTCGGTCGCCACCTTGGGCAGGTGCAGCACCAGGTGACGGCGCGGACCGTTCATGAGGCCATGCGATCCGGCACGCGAACGGTGGGGTCGGCGACGATCCGCATGGCGCTGGCCTCCCACCGCACCGTCCAACCGCCGGGACGGCCGCCGGAGGCCCGCAGCAACGTCAGGCTCCAGGCGGGAGCGCCGGACGGACCGGAGCTTGCAGCTCCCACGCGCCAGCGGCTCCGTGCGGCCGATGGCGGCATCAAAACGGTGTCGTCGAGAACGAGCAGCCCGATGCCGCCGCCCGCCTCGGCCGCGAGCTGCAGCCGACGCGTCGCGACGAGGTCCGGCGCCGGACCGCCCAGCACCAGTGCGGCCCCCGACAGCCCCGGGGACCGCAGAGCCTCCTCGAACGCCCAAAGGCGATCCTTGGGTTTCCGGGCGCCGACGAGAACCAGATTCCCGGGGTCGACGCCGAACTCCATGAGGCCGCCCGGCCAGACATCCGGGTCGGCCCCGATCCAAGCCACTGGTCCGGAGCTGCGGCCGAGCACCACGCCGCAAAACCCGGTTGCAGCGCCTGGATTTCCGACCAGCACCTCGTGGAAGGCGGCACGGGCCAGCCCGCCGCCGGGCAGCACCCGGTCGATTGCACGGCACAGGGAAACGCCAGCCGTCTCGGGATGGGACGAGCCGCGCTCCAGCCGGGCGACGGCGGCGCAAAGGGCTGCGAGCGTCGCGCCTCCGTTGCGGTTGTCCGACATGGCGTGCGCTCATCCCGCCTTTCGGGGACGGCCGTTCCGCGTTTCCACGATTGTGGGGCCGGGGCGCCTGAGGCTGCCTGTCATGCTCCTGGCCGCCGACCCAGCCGCTGAACGGCATCCCCGGCGCCTGGATTTCCCGCGCCTGTCGCATCGCAAGCCGCATGGAAGCGTTTCCGACACTTCTTCTGACGCTAGGGCGGACGTCTCAGGTTCGTTGGAGGCGATATCGACTGGCATGATAGGACCGTAGTCCGATATCTATGAACATAACAAGAACAAAATGCGCTTGCGGATGCGCTGGAATGGGAGTTCAGTAATTTGTCCGCGTCTTCGGCACTGTCGTGAACCGGCACTTGGATGCGCGTGCCCGATAGATCTGAAGGTGGGCGGCAAGACTGGTGCCGCCCACGGGCGAGCGCAACCCGGATCGTCTGGCCCGGCGCAACGGCTACCCGCTCCTGGGGCGTATCGTAACTAACCTTTGTCGAAGTATTTTCCAAGGTCGGCCGGGCAGGGATGCCAGACGGATAGTGTTAAGAGCGGGACGGCTACTGGAAGGCCGCTTTCAACCCAAGCGGAAGATCGCACTCTCATTGCTTTTTCCATAGAAAACTTGGTCTGACAAACCGCCGAGTGATACGGTAAACAGCGAGCGATGGTCTCCGCCGTCCAACAACGAAAAGTTGGCTGTCCGCCGTCTGGCGGCACAGGTCCGGGACTGCGGCAGTCGCAACGTCGGAGAATGTGTCAGTGGCTCCTCTTTCCGCCCGCCGCGAAGAACCGAACCGCGATCCAGGGGTGATTGCGTCGACCGGGGACGTCCAGGAGCCTTACGAGACGTTGGGAGTGATCCATGCTGTCGTGACGCGCCCCGCTAAGTCGGCGGGCTGTGGCGGTTCCGGTGGGTTGCCCATCCACGAAGCTTTCGGCGAGGTGACGCGCTCACTTCAGGACACCGCGAGATCCTCCGGCGGCAACGGGGTCATACACATCGGATACAGTCACCGTGTGTCGTCGGCGAACTTCGGGTGTGGGGGCGACAAAGCCGTATTCGAGGTTTACGCATGGGGTACGGTTGTCCGGCTGAAGGACGGTCGCTGAGTTGGCGTCGATAGCGGGACTGTGTGTTGCTTGCGTTCGCCTTGCCGCACGCGTCTCAACTCCGTATTTCTTCAACCGCCCATTGACGCGTCTTGCATCGTGGACCGTCGGTTCTTACCAAAGAAGACTTTCGGTTCGAGCTGGGCGCAAATGCCTGTTTCGAACGTCTTGCTCCTGTTTCGCGCTGGACGTGCTTCGGCAGCATGGTTGGGCCGAGGGTATTCGGCTCATCGACGAGCGGCTTGCGCAATGCGGTAGCAGCTTCACGATTAGCGCCGATTTGACCGGGCGGGTGATGATGAGGACCGGAGACGGAACGACGATCCCGGGCGATGAGTTGGCGGGTTGGTTGATCGCCGGAGCTTTCCCATCGCGTTCACCGGGGTTCGGGGGCTTGTCCAACCTACCTTCTTGACCTACCCGGGATCGTTCGTCTCGACGGCGGGTTCCATCCAAACCAACGGCTCGACGGCGGAACGGTACCTGCACGCTGGAGCCATAGACGGGACGGACGACCGTCCCTCTCCCTGACTGACCGCTTCCAATCGCGGCCGAGTCTCAAGCCCGAAAGCACCCACGTGCAACAAATGCATTCCCGCTGCGGTATCCGCGACCATGTTCTGGAACTGCCCGCGGCGGACGATTGCGCGCTTCCCGGTGTCCCTTGGGGTCGCTTTGACGAACTCTGCACACCGGCGACGAGGTCTTCGGAAACTATTCGGGGCTGGCGGAGGGCAACGTGCTGAGATACCTGATGGAGGGTTCGTTGGGACAGATCGGGCATGCGGCCTTCCTCATCGAAACGTCGGGGATGGCGGCGGTCGACGACATGCTCGCCGGACGCGCCGACCGCATCGGCTACGAGCATCTCGCCAGGACATTTTTGCGGTCGCTGAGACGTCGGGCGGCCCCGAAAGCTTTTCCGGTGGACGCCGCCGCTCGGTCGCAAAGCTACATTACCAATCTCACGGGGCGAACCAGGCGATCCAATTCAGATGTCGATTTCAAGGCGTAGAGGGCAATTATCGGTCGGCGCCGACCCGCTCGAAGGGGAAAGCCTACCCGGCTGAGCTGCTGCTGGTTTGGTGGACACCGAGATTAGGGTGTTTCACGAGATTGGAGGGTGCAGATGGCACGGCGACAGTTCAGCCGGGAGTTCAAGTTGGAGGCGATCCGGCTGGTCAAGGAGCGTGGGGTTTCGGTGGTGCATGCCAGCCGGGACCTGAATGTCGGCGAGAACGTGCTTCGGCGCTGGATCAAGGAGCTGACCGCATATCCCGGGCAGGCGTTTCCGGGTCAGGTCAAGCCGGAGCAGCAGGAGATCGATCGGCTACGGCGTGAGGTCGCCAAGCTCAAGGCTGAGCGCGACATCCTAAAAAAGCCGCGGTGGGTTCAACCGGTTGCCGCAACGGCTTGGGCGAGTGTAGCTCCTGGTGTTCGAAAGCCAAGCGTCTTTCTTGGCCGGGTGTTGAGCTTGAGCGCGACCGCATCAA
>CAXTJU010000015.1:0-53352 GCA_964244655.1 uncultured Acetobacteraceae bacterium
AACGCACGTGCCTCTGGCCTTCGGGTTACGCAACGACGTCAAGCGTTCTGGCAAGCGACTTCCTACCGCTGGTTCGTTCGACCGTTTCGTCAACTCCCGCCCCACCGCCGTAACAGGTGGGCGGCCATCAGAAGGCTCAGTGCGATGACCCCAAAGATCGCGCAGTTCTTGGCCGACTCGCGTCCGGCCACTCCCTGCCTCGTCCTCGACATGGACCGTGTGGAGGAGAACTACCGTGCCATCAGCCATGCCCTGCCGCTGGCCCGCATCTACTATGCGGTGAAGGCGAACCCCGCCGCCCCCATCCTGGAGCGGCTGGTGGGCTTGGGCAGCGCGTTCGACGCGGCGTCTTACGAGGAGGTCGCCCTGTGCCTCGGCGCGGGCGCTGCACCGGCTGCAATCTCTTTCGGCAACACGATCAAGAAGGTGTCCGCCATCCAGCGCGCCCACGCCGCCGGGGTGAGCATGTTCGCCTTCGACTCGAGCGAGGAGTTGGAGAAGCTGGCAGAGCACGCGCCGGGTAGCCGGGTCTATTGCCGCCTGCTGGTGGAGAACAAGGGTGCCGACTGGCCGCTGTCCCGCAAGTTCGGCACCACGGTCGAGCGCGCGCGGGAGCTGATGGTCCGCGCCGGCCAGATGGGCCTCGACCCGTATGGCCTGTCGTTCCACGTCGGCAGCCAGCAGATGGACACGGCTGCCTACGAGGTTGCGATCGGCCGGGTGGCGATGCTGTTCACCGACCTGGCAGACGCCGGGGTGAACCTGCGCATGGTCAACCTCGGCGGCGGCTTCCCCGTGCGCTACCGCGACGAGGTGCCGACGGTGGACCGGTTCGCCCAGGCCATCATGAACGCCATGACCGAGCATTTCGGCAACGACCTGCCGGAGATCCTGGTCGAGCCGGGGCGAAGCATGGTCGGCGACGCGGGCGTGGTGCGTTCGGAAGTGGTGCTGGTCAGCCGCCGCATCCCGGATGACCCGACCCGCTGGGTATACCTCGACATCGGCCGCTTCGGCGGGCTGGCCGAGACGGAAGGCGAGTCGATCAAGTACCGCATCCAGACGGCGCATGACGGCGAGGCGACCGGGCCCGTATGCATCGCAGGCCCCACCTGCGACGGCGCCGACATCCTTTACGAGCGCAGCAACTACCGCCTGCCGCTCTCGCTCACCCATGGCGAGACGGTCGATCTGATGGCGGCCGGCGCCTACGTGACGACCTACGCCAGCCAGCGCTTCAACGGCTTCGCGCCGCTGGCGGAGCACTACATCTAAGGCGATGGCGCGCTACGAACTCTACTACTGGCCTGCGATCCAAGGCCGTGGCGAGTTCGTGCGCCTGGCCCTGGAAGCGACCGGGACGCCATACCGGGACGTGGCGCGGGAGGATGGCGTGGCCGCCATGACCCGGCGCATGGCGGAAGGCCCCTTCCCGCCTTTCGCGCCGCCGTTCCTGGTCGATGGGCCCGTGGTGGTGGCGCAGGTGGCCGCCATCCTGCACCATCTCGGCCCGGCGCTTGGGCTCGGGCCGCAAGACGAGCGGGGGCGGCTGTGGTGCCACCAGGTGCAGCTCACCATCACCGACCTGGTGGCGGAGGCGCATGACACGCACCACCCGATCGGCCCCATGCTCTACTACGAGGACCAGAAGCCCGAGGCGCTGCGTCGCGCCGGGCAGTTCACGGCGGAGCGGCTGCCGAAGTACTTGGGCTGGCTGGAAACGGTCGCCGCCCGCAACCCGGCGGGTGCGGGATGGCTGGTCGGCAACGAGCTGAGTGCGGCGGACCTGTCCGTGTTCCAGGTGGCGGCGGGCCTGCGCTACGCGTTCCCGAAGGCCATGGCCGGGTTCGACGCCGGGTTCCCGCGGCTGGCCGCGCTGTGCGGCCGGGTGGCGGCGCTGCCCGCGGTCGCGGCCTACCTGGCCTCCGACCGCCGCATCCCGTTCAACGAGCAGGGCGTGTTCCGTCGCTATCCCGAACTGGACGCCTGACGCTTCGCTGTGCCACCCATGAGCTGACGGCCGACACCGGGTGGCCCGTGCAAAGCATGAGGGGGCAAACATGCACCAGGACAGCCCGGGGCGGCGGCGTCCGGAGCAGCTGCGGTCGCACCGCTGGTTCGGGGTCGATGACCTGCGGGGATTCGGCCACCGCTCCCGCCTGAAGCAGATGGGGTATGGCCCGGAGGACTACGCCGGCCGCCCGGTCATCGCCATCATCAACACCTGGTCGGACATCAACCAGTGCCACGCGCACTTCAAGGAGCGCGTGCAGGACGTCAAGCGCGGCGTGCTGCAGGCGGGCGGCTTCCCGCTCGAGCTGCCGGCGATCTCGTTGTCGGAGCCTTTCGTCAAGCCCACCACCATGCTGTACCGCAACCTGCTGGCGATGGAGACGGAAGAGGCGCTGCGGTCCCACCCGATTGACGGCGCGGTGCTGATGGGCGGCTGCGACAAGACGACGCCGGGCCTCATCCTGGGCGCGATCTCGATGGACCTGCCCGCGATCTTCGTGCCGGCCGGGCCGATGCTGCGCGGCAACTGGCGCGGCAAGACGCTGGGCTCCGGCTCCGACAGCTGGAAATACTGGGCGGAGCGCAAGGCCGGCAACCTCACTGACGCGGCGTGGGAGGAAATCGAGGGCGGCATCGCCCGCTCCGCCGGGCTGTGCATGACGATGGGCACGGCGGCCACCATGACCGCGGTAGCCGAAGCGATGGGGTTGTCGCTGCCGGGCGCCTCCTCCATCCCGGCGCCCGACTCCAACCACCCGCGCATGTGCGCGTCCTCCGGTCGGCGCATCGTGGAGATGGTCTGGCAAGACCTGAAGCCGTCCGACATCATCTCGGCGCCCGCGGTGGACAACGCCATACGCTGCCACCTCGCCATGGGCGGATCGACCAACGCCATGATCCACGTCGTCGCCATGGCGCGCCGCGCCGGCATCCCGCTCACCTTGGAGCGCTTTGACAGCCTGGCGCGCGAGGTGCCGGTGCTCGCCAACGTGCGCCCGTCCGGCGCCTTCCTGATGGAGGACTTCTTCTACGCCGGCGGCATCCTGGCCCTGCTGGAGGCGTTGCGCCCGCTGCTTGACCTCGACTGCCTAACCGTCAACGGCCGCACCCTCGGCGAGAACATCGCCGGTGCCGAGGTGTACAACCCGGAGGTCATCCACACATTAAACAACCCGGTGGCCAAGGAGGCGACGGCGATCCTGTACGGCAACCTCGCGCCCGACGGCGCGGTGATCAAGCCCTCCGCCGCCTCGGCCCATCTGCTGAAGCATCGCGGGCCCGCGCTCGTGTTCGAGGACTACGGCCACATGGCGTCCCTGATCGACCGCGACGATCTCGACGTGACGGCCGACCATGTGCTGGTGCTCAAGAACGCCGGGCCGGTCGGCGCGGGCATGCCGGAGTGGGGGATGCTGCCGGTGCCGACCAAGCTGCTGCGCCAGGGCGTGCGCGACATGATGCGGGTTTCCGATGCCCGGATGAGCGGGACCAGCTTCGGCGCCTGCGTGCTGCACGTCTCGCCAGAATCCGCGATCGGCGGCCCGCTGGCCTTCGTGCGGACCGGGGACGTGATCGAGGTGGACGTCGAGGCCCGTTCGCTCAACCTCATGGTGGCGGATGACGAGTTGGCCCGGCGTCGCGCGGCCTGGACGCCGGCGCCGCCGCCGGTTCGCGGCTATGGACGGTTGTTTGCCGAGCACATCCAGCAGGCGCACGAAGGCTGCGATTTCGACTTCCTCGCCGGAACGCAGCGCTTGCCGGAGCCGGAAATTCACTAAGCATCGCAGGGCTCTGCCCTGCACCCGCAAGGGGACGAAGTCCCCTCGACCCCTGTTACTTATAATCAGGTGTCCAGAGGACCCCGTCCTCTGGCGGGGTTTGGGGCAGAGCCCCAATCTTAGCCCCGCTTCACCCCGTTCACCTCCGCCACCACGTCGGTCAGCATCGGCACGTAGTCCTGCCCGCGCCCCAGCCCGGCCGCGAGGGCGAAGCTGTTGCGCACCGCGGCGCTCACCGGGTTGGCGGCCCCGCTGGCGCTCGCGAAGTTGGCCAGGTACGTGAGGTCCTTGAGCGCGTTGTCGAGCGTGAACAGGTGCGCCTCGCGGTTGCCGCCGACCACGTAGTCGAAGAAGGTCTGGAAAAAGCCGCAATCCATGCGGCCGCCGTTGATCACGCCGTGGAAGGTGCGCTCCGACACGCCGGCCTTGGCGCCCAGCATCAGCGCCTCGGCGTACAGCGCGCCGTAGCCGAGGGAGACGAAGTTGTTCAGCAGCTTCATCATGTGCCCGGTCCCGGTCGGCCCGGTCTCGACGATACGGGCAGCGAAGGCTTCCAGCACCGGCCGCGCCCGCGCGACATCGGCCGCGGCGCCGCCCACCATCACGTCCAGCGTGCCGGCCCAGGCCTCCTTCGGCGTGCGGCTCAGCGGCGCGTCGATCAGGATGACGCCCTGCGGCGCCAGCTCGCCCGCCAGCCGCACCGTGACGGCGGGTTCCGAGGTCGAGCAGTCGATCACCAGCAGCTCCTTGCCCGCGGCGGCCAGGCCGTCCGGGCCGTTGACGACCTGCTGCACCTGGACGCTGCCGGTCACGCACAGCACCACGATGTCGGACGCTTCCGCGACCGCCCGCGGCGAGCTGGCCTCGGCCGCGCCGCGCTGCTTCAAATCCTCGATCGCGTCGCGCTTGCGGTGCGCCAGCGCGGTGAGCGGGAAGCCCTTGCCCACCAGGTTGCTGGCCATGCCATGGCCCATGTAGCCCAGCCCGATGAAGCCCACTCGTTCCGTCATGACGTTCTCCCTTGATGTTGCTTCAGGTGCTGGCACGAACTTCCAGCCGGTAGCCGACATCGACGCCGGGCGGCCCAGCGTGCCGGCCCTGGATGCGGGCCAGCAGCTTGCGCGCTGCCGTGTCGCCGATCTGCTGGCGCGGCGAGACGATCGATGTCAACGCCGGGTTGGTCAACGCGCCGATCTCCAGGCCGTTGAACCCGGCAATGGCGATCCGGCCCGGCACCGCGACGCCCTCGCGCTGCGCCCGCAGCAGGGCGCCCACGGCCAGGTCGTCGTTGGCGAAGAACAGCGCGTCGAGCGCCGGGTCCTGCGCCAGGACCGCCATGAGCTTGTCGCCGCCGAGCCCGGGGCCGGACTTCTCGCCGTGGCCATAGGGGGCGCGCTGCGGCAGGCCGGCCTGCCGCAGCGCCCGGTCGAGCCCCTCGAAGCGCTGCATGGCCCGGTGGTCGCGGTCGAGCCAGCCGCCGACGAAGCCGATCTGGCGGTAGCCGCGCGCCACCAGGTGCCGGCCCATCGCTTGCCCGGCGGCGACGTGGGACAGGCCGACGTTCATGTCGATCGCGCCCGCACCGTACTCCATGATCTCGACCACGGGCCGCCCGCAGCCGCGCAGCAGCCGGCGCGTCTGTTCGGCATGGCGCAGGCCGGCCAGGATCAACCCGGGCGGCGACCATCCCAGCAGGGTGCGCACCAGCTCGGCCTCGCGCCCAAGGTCGTACTGCGTGTTGGCCAGCAGCAGCTGATACCGTTCAGCTTCCAGCACGTCCTGGATGCCCTGGATCACCTCGATGAACACGGCGTTGGACAGCGAGGGCACGATCACCGGGACGACCCTGCTGTCGGCGGAGGCGAGGGCGCCGGCGAACCGGTTGGGCACGTAGTCGAGTTCGGCGACCGCCGCCTCCACCTGCCGGCGCAGCGCGGGCGACACGCTGCCGGGGGCGTGCAGCGCGCGGGACACCGTAATGGGCGCCACGCCCGCGCGCTCGGCCACGTGCTTCAGCGTCACCGCGCCTTCCTGCGTGCGCCTGCGGCGTAGCGCCTGGCTTGCTGGCGGTGCGGTGCCCATCGCCGCAGCGTAACGCACGATCGATGATTGCGCTACCATCCGAGTGCGGCTATGGGTTGGGCCGCAAGGGCGCCGGCTCGTTTCGGCAAGAGCGCCCGCCTTCTGGGAACCGACGCCGTGGGACAGCTTTACGAGGCCGCCGACATCGCCAAGAGCTACGCCAGCGTGTCCGTGCTGCGCGGCGTGAGCCTGTCCCTGCATCCTGGCCGCGTGCATACGATGATGGGCGAGAACGGCGCCGGCAAATCGACGCTGTTCAAGATCCTGTCCGGACAGGTGCAGCCTACGGCGGGGCAGCTTTCCCTGGATGGCGCGCCGGTCACGCTCGACAACCCGCAGGCCGCGCACCGCCAGGGCATCTACCTGGTGCCGCAGGAGCCGGCGCTGATGCCGGAGCTGAGCGTGGCGGAGACCATGTTCGTGGGCCAGCTGCCGGCCAAGGGGCGCCTGCTCCGCCGCATCGACTGGCCGGCGATCCGCCAGCAGGCGCGCGCGGCCCTGGCGGCTCTCGGGCTGGACATCGACGTGGACCAGCAGGCCTTGCACCTCTCGATCGCGCAGCAGCAGCAGGTGGAGTGCGCCAAGGCGCTGCTGCGGGGCTGCCGCATCATCCTGTTCGACGAGCCGACCTCGCCGCTGACCACCCACGAGGTGGAACGGCTGTTCGCCATCATGCGCCGGCTGCGCGGCGATGGCTGCACGCTGGGCTTCATCAGCCACCGCATGGACGAGGTGCTGGAGATCAGCGACGACATCAGCGTGCTGCGCGATGGCGCCCTGGTGGACACGGTGGCCCGCGCCGGGTTCGATCGGGTGCGGCTGATGTCGCAGATGGTCGGGCGCGAGATGAAGGTGATCCCCCGCCGCAGCTGGTCCGCGGCGACCACGGTCCCGGCGCTGCAAGTCGAGGGCCTCGGCCACGCGCCGCGCTTCGCCGACGTGGGCTTCACGCTGCACCGGGGCGAAATCCTCGGCCTGGCGGGGCTGGTCGGCGCCGGGCGCACCGAGGTCGCCGAGACCATCTTCGGCGTGCGCGCGCGCGACGCTGGCCGGGTGCGGCTCGACGGCGAGGACATCACGGGGCTGTCCGCCCACGCGGTGATCCGCAAGGGACTGGTGTATGCCCCGGAGGACCGCGCGCGGCACGGCGCCGTGCTGCCGATGAGCATCGCCGAGAACCTCACCTCCGGCCTGCTCGACCGGGTGCGGCAGCGCTGGGGGCTGATCGACGGCGGGCACGAGCGGCAGATCGCCGCCGCCACCGTGTCGCGCTACCGGGTGCGCTGCGCCAGCATCGGGCAGGCCTTGCGGCAGCTCTCGGGCGGCAACCAGCAGAAGGTCGTGTTCGGCAAGTGGATGGGCTTGTCGCCGAAGGTAGCGATCCTGGACGAGCCGACGCGCGGCGTCGATGTCGGCGCGAAGGACGAGATCTACGAGCTGATCGAGGGCCTGGCGCGCGAAGGCATGGCGATCCTGGTGATCTCGTCCGAGATGGAGGAGCTGGTGCGGCTGTGCGACCGCATCCTGTCGATGTACGAGGGCCGTATCGTGGCCGAGCTGTCCGGGGCGGAAATCACGCCGGACGCCGTCGCGCAATCCTACCTGAACCCGGCGAGCCTTGCCGCGGCAGGCCCCGCCTCGGCAGGATTGGCCGCATGAGGATCAGCCTGCCCCGGCGCGAACGCCGGGAACTGACCCTGCTGGTGGCGATCCTCGCCGCCGTGGCGGTGGTGGGCGTGGCCCGGCCGCATTTCGTGTCGGTGCCGAACCTGCGCTTCATGCTGCTCAACTCGGTCGTGCTCTCGATCGCCGCCTTGGGGCAGACCCTGGTGATCGCCACCCGCGGAGTGGATTTGTCCGTGGCGCCGGTGCTGGGGCTGAGCGCCATGGCGACGGGGCTGCTCGCGCAGGGCGGCGGCCTGCCGCTGGCCGCCGCCTTCGGCCTCGCGCTGCTGATCGGGCTGGTGCTGGGCGCCGTCAACGGCGTGCTGGTGGCGCGGCTGGCGATCCCGCCGATCATCACCACCCTCGGCACGTACAGCCTGTACACGGGGCTGATCTTCATCGTGTCCAACGGCGCGCAGGTCAATTCGGTGCCGCCCGCCTACGACACCCTGGGCAACGGCATGCTGACGCCGCTGCTGCCGGTGCCGATCCCTGTGCTGCTGCTGGGCCTGGTGCTGGCGCTGACCTGGTTCATGCTCGGCCACACGCGGTTCGGTCGCGCCTGCCTCGCGGTCGGCAACAACAGCGCCGCCGCCTACAACGCGGGCATCGCCGTGACGGCGACCCAGGTGGGGGTCTATGCGCTGTCCGGGATGCTCGCGGCGCTCTCGGGGCTGATCTTCCTCTGCTACACCGGCTCCGCCACCGTCACCACCGGCACCGGCGACCACCTGGAGCTGCAATCCATCGCCGTGGCGCTGATCGGCGGCACGGCGATCGCCGGCGGGCGGGCGTCCATGGTGGGCACCGTGCTCGGCAGCGTGTTCCTCAGCGTGGCGCTGACCGGCCTGGTGTTCGTGCAGGTGCCGCCAATCTGGTACTCGGCCGGCGAGGGGCTGATGATCCTCGTCACGGTCGCCGCCGGCAGCCGCCAGGCGCGGGCGGCCCTGGGATGACCAACTGGGAGAAATCGCTCGCCGCCCTGCTGGCGCTGCTGCTCACCGGCCTGATCGCGGGGGTGCCGGGCTTCTATCCGGGGCTTGGCGGCCTGCTAGCGCTGGGCGAGAGCTTTCTGCCGTTCGGCCTGGTGGCGCTGGGGCTGTCGGTGGTGATCCTGACCGGCGGGATCGACCTCTCGGTCGGCGCCATCGCCGGGCTGTCCGCGGTGGTCATGGCGCAGCTGTGGAACCTCGCGGGCGTGCCGATCTGGCTGGCGGCGCTGGCCGGCCTCGCCACGGGGGGGCTGCTGGGCGCGCTGAACGGCTGGGTGATCACCCGGTTGCGGGTCGAGCCGCTGATCGCCACGCTGGCCAGCAGCTTCATCTACGCCAGCGTCGCCACGGCGCTTGCCGGCGACGCCCCGCCCTCGGGCTTTCCGGACAGCTTCGCCGCCCTCGGCGCCGGCGCGATCGGCGACGTCCTGCCCTACCAGGTGGTGCTGTTCGCCGTGCTCGCGGTGGCGTTCGGCCTGGTGGTCGGGCGCAGCAAGTTCGGCCGCAAGGTGGTCATGGTCGGCTACAGCAGCGAGGCGGCGCGCTACTCCGGCGTGCGTGTCGGTCGCATCCTGGTCGCGGCCTACGTGATCAGCGGGGTGATGGCAGCACTCGCGGGCATCGTGCTCGCCGCCTACTACAACGCCGTGCGGGCCGACATGGGAGACGTGCTGCTGCTGACCACCATCACCATGGTGGTGCTCGGCGGCATCAGCATCTTCGGCGGCGAAGGCGGCATGGCGGGCGTGGTGATCGCCGTGCTGGTGCTCGGCTTCCTGCGGCAGGGCATGCTGATCGCGGGCTTCTCCGACATGCTGACCACCATGCTGACGGGCGCCATCCTGCTCGCCGCCATCGCCATCAAGAACACCGTCGCCGGCCGCGGAACCGGACTGGGGCGGCTGCTCGGCCGGCTCGATCCGCGCAAGGCCATCCCTGCAACCGTAAAGGAAACCTCCGTCAAATGAACGCATTCAAGGCTGCCATCCTGGCCGCGCCGCTGCTGCTGGCGATCCCCATGCCGTCCAGCGCGGCCAATCCGGACACCAGCAAGGCGATCAAGGTCGCCATGGTGCCCAAGCTGGTCGGGCTGTCGGTGTTCAAGGCGAATGAGCAGGGCGCCGCGGCGGCGGCCAAGCAGCTGAACATCGACTTCCTCTACACCGGCCCGGTGACGGCCTCGGCGCAGGGCCAGGTGGACGTGTTCAACAGCTTGATCGCCCGGCGCTTCAACGTGATCACCACGACGGCGAACAACCCGACGCAGCTGGCGCCGGCGCTGCGCCGCGCCCGGCAGCAGGGCATCAAGGTCGTCTCCTACGACAGCGACGTGACGCCGGACGCGCGCGACGTGTTCGTGCAGAACACCGACTACGCCGCGCACGGCAAGGCGCTGGTGGAGGCGGTGGCGAAGTTCGCCGGGCCCAAGGCGCAGGTCGCGATCCTGTCCTCCACCCCGGACGCCACCATCCAGAACGAGTGGATCAAGGCGCTGACCGCCTACATGGCCAGCACGTACCCGGACATGAAGATCGTCACCACCCAGTACGGCCAGTCCAGCCCGTCGCAGTCCCTGACGGCGGGGCAGAACATCCTGCAAGCCAACCCAGGCGTCACCGGCATCATCGCGCCCGACGGCGCCGCCGAGGTGGGCGCTGCCGCCGCGGTCGAGAAGCTTGGCATGACGGGCAAGGTGTTCGTCACCGGGTGCAGCGACCCCGATTCGATCCGGCAGTACGTGAAGTCCGGCATCATCCGCGAGAGCCCGCTGTGGGACGAGGTGAAGGAGGGCGCGCTGGTGATGCAGGTGGCCCGCCTGGCGGCGAACAACGCCGTGCCGGCGAACGGCACCATCACGGCCGGCGACCTCGGCACGTTCACGGTGAAGGACAACGTCATCGTGTTCAGCGAGCCGCTGGTGTTCAACGCCAACAACATCGACGACTACCACTTTTAAGGCAGGCCCGGCACTTCTGAGCCGGGCCTAGCCCGAACAGCGAGAGGACACCGATCCATGAAGCGCATCCTATTCACCGGCGGCAGCGGCAAGGCGGGGCGGCACGCCGTGCAGTACCTGGCCGAGCAGGGCTACCGCGTGCTCAACATCGACACCAAGCCGCTCGACAACCCGGCAGTGCGCACGTTGCTGACCGACATCACCGATGCCGGGCAGCTGTTCAACGCGTTCGCGTCGTACACCGGGCTGCACGAGTTCGACCCCGACCTGCGGCCGGAGAAGATCGACGCGGTGGTGCACTTCGCCGCCATCCCGCGCGTCATGCTGGTGCCGGACAACGAGGTTTACCGCATCAACGTGATGGGCACCTACAACGTGCTGGACGCGGCGACCAAGTTCGGCATCCCCAAGGTGATCCTCGCCTCCAGCGAGACGACCTACGGCATCGTGTTTGCCAACACGCCGCGCGAGCCGGAGTATTTCCCGCTCGACGAGGAGTATCCAGTTGATCCGATGGACAGCTACGCGCTGTCCAAGATCTGCAACGAGCGCACCGCCCGCGGCTTCTCGCTGCGCAACGGCACCGACATCTACGCGCTGCGGATCGGCAACGTGATCGAGCCGGATGAGTACGCGCTGTTCCCGGGCTGGTTCGCCACCCCCGGGTTCCGCAAGAAGATCGCCTGGAGCTACATCGACGCGCGCGACCTTGGCGAGATTGTGCGACTGGCCATCGAGAAGGACGGCCTGGGCTTCCAGGTGTTCAACGCCGCCAACGACCACAGCTCGTCGGACCTGCCGACCGCGGAGCTGCTGCGGCGCTACTACCCGAACGTGCCGGTGCGCGGCAGCCTCGGCGAGTTCGAGAGCCTGCTGTCGAACAAGAAGACGCGCGAGGTGCTGGGCTTCAAGGAGAAGCACAACTGGCGCCAGTACGTGAAGACCAACAGCTAGCACGACGGGGCCGTCCGCAGCGGCGGCCCCTTCCCCACCGCGGCAAGGAGCCCAGCATGACGCAGCAGGACCGCAAGGCGGCAGTGATCGGACTCGGATCGATGGGGCTCGGCATGGCGCAGTCCCTGCTCCGCGCCGGGTTCGCCGTGTCCGGCTTCGATGTGGCCGAGGCCGCCGCCGGCCGCCTGGCCGCAGCCGGCGGCACCGTGGCGGCGAGCCCGGCGGAGGCCGCGCAGGGCGCCGGCACCGTGGTCGCCGTGGTGGTGAACGCCGCGCAGACTGAGGCCGTGCTGTTCGGGCCGCAGGGCTGCGCCGAGACCATGCCGGCTGACGCCGTGTTCATCGCCTCGGCCACCATGGCGCCGGACATGGCCCGGCGGCTGGCCGCGCAGCTGGAAGCGACGGGACGGTGCTACCTGGACGCCCCCATGAGCGGCGGCGCGGCGCGAGCGGCGGACGGCACGCTTACCATGCTGGCCTCCGGCAGCGCCGCCGCGTTCGCCCGCGCCCGCCCGGCGCTCGATGCGATGACCGGCACGCTGTATGAGCTGGGCGACGCGGCGGGTCAGGGGGCCGCGTTCAAGATGGTCAACCAGCTGCTGGCGGGCGTGCACATCGCCGCCGCGTGCGAAGCCATGGCCTTCGCCGCGCGGCAGGGCCTGGACCTTGCCCGCGTGTATGAGGTCATCACCAAGTCGGCCGGCAATTCCTGGATGTTCGAGAACCGCGTCCCGCACGTGCTCGAGGGCGACTACACGCCCCGCAGTGCCATCAACATCTTCACCAAGGACCTCGGCATCGTCATCGACATGGCGCGCGAGGCGCAGTTCCCGGTGCCGGTCGCTGGCGCGGCGCTGCAGATGTACCTGATGACGGCGGCAGCCGGCATGGGGCGCGACGACGACGCGTCCGTCGCCCGGCTATATGCGCAGATCGCCGGCCTGTCGCTGCCAGGCCGCGCCGACTCGGGAGACAAGTGATGCCGCATTTCGCCGCCAACCTCACCATGATGTTCACCGAGCATGCGTTCCTGGACCGTTTCGACGCCGCGGCGGAGGCCGGGTTCGACGCCGTGGAGTTCCTGTTCCCTTACGAGGCGTCGCCGGAAGCGGTCGCCGAGCGGGTCGGGCGCAACAAGCTCGCCGTGGCGCTGTTCAACATGCCGCCCGGCGACTGGGCGGCCGGGGAGCGCGGGCTCGCCGCCCTGCCGGCGCGCGCCGCCGACGTGCAGGCTGGGCTGGCGCGGGCGTTGGAATACGCCGAGGCGACCGGCGCCGGACGCCTGCACCTGATGGCCGGGCTGGCCGCCGCGAACGACCCGGCGGCCCAGCGCGCCTACCGCGCCGCCGTGGCGCTCTGCGCCGGCCGCCTCGCGGAACGCGGGCTGGACCTGGTGCTGGAGCCGATCAACGGACGCGACATGCCGGGCTACTTCCTCAACGATTTCGACGCGGCGGCCCAGCTCATCGCGGAGATCGGACTGCCCAACCTGAAGCTGCAGTTTGACCTGTATCACTGCCAGATCATCCATGGCGACCTGACGATGGCGCTGCGCCGGCTGCTGCCAATCACCGGCCATGTCCAGGTCGCCAGCGTGCCGTCCCGCAACGAGCCCGATGGCGAGGAACTCAACTGGCCGTTCCTGTTCGCCGAGCTGGACCGCCTGGGCTACCCCGGGTTCGTTGGCTGCGAGTACCGTCCGCGCGCCGGCACGCTGGCCGGGCTGGGCTGGTTCGCGCCCTTCGCGGCCCGCCGCGCGGGATGAGCATCGCCCTGGGCTGCATCGCCGACGACTACACGGGCGCCTCGGACCTCGCGAGCATGCTGTCGCTGAACGGGCTGCGCACCGTGCAGACCGTCGGCGTGCCGGGGGACGGCCTCGACCTGCCGGACGCGGACGCGGTCGTGGTCTCGCTCAAGAGCCGGTCGGTCGCGGCGGCGCAGGCAGTGGCGATGTCGCTGGAGGCGGAGCGGTGGCTGCGCGGCCGGGGCGCCGCCCACGTGCTGTTCAAGATCTGCTCGACCTTCGACTCCACCGATGCGGGCAACATCGGCCCGGTTCTGGAGGCGCTGCGCGGCCGCGCCGGCGGCGGCATCGTGCCGGTGAACCCGGCGTTTCCCGAGAACCATCGCACCGTGTTCCAGGGCTGCCTGTTCGTCGGCGACCGGCCGCTGCACGAGACGCCGATGAAGGACCACCCGCTCAACCCCATGCGCGACGCCAACCTGGTGCGCGTGCTCGCCCGGCAGAGTTCCGGGCCGGTGGGCCTGGTGCCGCTCGCCGTGGTGGAGGCAGGGGCCGACGCCGTGCGCGCCGCGCTGTCCGACGCGGCCGCCAAGGGCTGCGTGGCGGCCATCGTCGATGCGGTGGCGCCGCGCCACCTGGACGTGATCGGGCAGGTGGCGCTCGACCTGTCCGTGTCCACGGGGGCGTCCGGGCTCGGTTCGAGCCTGGCGCGTGCGCTCGTGGCCCGCGGCACGGTCCGACGCGGGCCGGCGGCAGGCTTGCCGTCCGCCCCCGCCGGGGGACGCACCGCCCTCCTCGCGGGCAGCTGCTCGGCCGCGACGCTGCGGCAGGTCGCCGCCGCCGCCGGGGCCATGCCGTGCCGCCAGCTGGATGTCCGGGCCTTGCTGGACGGGAGCGACGAGGTGGCTGCGGCGCTGGAGTGGGCGGGCGGGCATCTCGCCGCGGGGCCGGTGCTCATCGCCAGCAGCGCGCCTGCGGACGCCTTGGCCAAGCTGCAAAGCGAGCATGGCGCGACCCAGGCCAGCCATGCCGTCGAGCAGGCCTTCGCCGGCATCGCGGCCGGGCTCGTGGCCGCGGGAGTGAGGCGGCTGGTGGTCGCCGGCGGCGAGACATCGGGCGCGGTGGTCGATCGGCTGGGGTTGCAGGCGTTCCGGATCGGCACGGCCATCGCCCCCGGCGTGCCGGTGCTGCACGTGGTGGGCGACCGTCATGCCGGGATGACGCTCGCCTTGAAGTCAGGCAATTTCGGCGCTGACAGCTTCTTCGCCGATGCCCTGCACGCCATGGACGGCCCCGGCTCCTAAGCCTGCGCCGTCACTCCCCAAGCAGGTGCAGCGCCACCTCGCGCCGGTGCGGCGCGGCTCGGTGCTCCCACACGTACAGCCCCTGCCAGGTGCCCAGAACGGCCTCGCCGGCCATTACGGGGATCGAGAGCTGCGCCTGGGTCAACGCGCTGCGGATATGGGCGGGCATGTCGTCCGGTCCCTCGGCCGCGTGCCGGTAGCCGACATCCTCCGGCACCAGCCAGCGGAAGAAGGCTTCGAGGTCGGCACGCACCGTTGGGTCGGCGTTCTCCTGGATCAGCAGGGAGGCCGAGGTGTGGCGGCAGAACACGGTCAGCAGCCCTGTGGCGATGCCCTGCCCGGCCACCCAGGCCGCCACGGGGGCGGTAATCGGCACCAGGCCCTTGCCGGCGGTGGCGACCGTGAGCGTGTGGCACGCCTGCCTCAAAACACGGCCGCCCGGACCACGCTCGTCACGTCCACAAACAGGGAGAGCAATGCATTCACCTTCCGCCAACGCCGCGGAGGGCGGCGCGGTTCAACGGCGGCCGAACAACGCCTCGATCTCGGCCCGGCTCAGCTTCAGCACGGTGGGGCGGCCGTGCGAGCAGGTGGCGGCCCGCGGCGTGGCCTCCATCTGGCGCAGCAGCGCGTTCATCTCCGCCGGGTGCAGCCGGCGGCCAGCGCGGATGCTGCCGTGGCAGGCCATGCGGGCGATGGCGGCGTCCAGCCGGGCGTCCAGCGCGGTGGCCTCGCCGCACTCGGCCAGCTCGTCGGCCAGGTCCCGCAGCAGCGGCGCCGGGTCGGGCGCGCCGCCGGTGCAGAGCGCCGCCGGCAGGGCGCGCACCAGCACCGCGCCAGCCCCGAACGCCTCCAGCTCCAGGCCGAGCGCCAGCAGGTGGGGGGCGTGGCGCAGCAGGCGTTCCGCGTCGGGCGGCGGCAGGTCCACCACGGCGGGCAGCAGCAGCGGCTGGGAGCGCACGCCGCCGCCGCGGTGCTGCGCCGCCAGGGCCTCGTGGGTCAGCCGCTCGTGCGCGGCGTGCTGATCGACCAGCACCAGGCTGCCGTCGCCCGCCACGGCGATCACGTAGGTGTCCAGCACCTGCGCCACTGCGGCGCCGAGCGGATGCGGCGACGCCTCCGGCTCCGGCACCACCCGCGCGGCGGGGGCGAAGGGCAGCCGGGCCTCGGCGAACCCAGCGGGAGCAGGCGCCACCAGGCGGAGCGCCGGACGAGAGCGAGCGCTGAAGGCCGGGGGAGCGCCCGCGCCGCTGGACAGGCTGCGCCGCAACGCGCCGATCACCAAGCCGCGCACGGCGTCCGGGTCGCGGAAGCGCAGCTCGGTCTTGGCCGGGTGCACGTTCACGTCTACCTCGCCGGGAGGGATGGTCAGGTAAAGCGCCACGGCGGCGTGTCGGCCGGCGGGAATCACGTCGCGGTAGGCAACCCGCACGGCCGTGCGCAGCACCGGGTCCGTCACCGGGCGGCCGTTCACCACGAGGGACTGGCCGGCCATGGTAGCGCGGCTGAGCGCCGCCGGCCCGGCATGGCCGGCCAGCAGCAGGCCGCCGCGTTCACCCGAAACAGCCAGCAGCCCGTCCATGCCGAGCAGGGAGGCGGCGCGCGCCGCCTGGTCCTGTGGCGGCAGGTCGAACACCACCCGGCCGTCGCTGACCAGGCGCATGGCGACTCCGGGGGCGGCGAAGGCCAGCCGGCGCACCGCCACCTCCGCATGGTCCGCTTCCACCCGGGACGATTTCAGGAAGTTGCGCCTTGCGGGCGTGGCGAAGAACAGGTCCGACACCAGCACCTGGGTGCCGGCCGGTCCTGCCGCCGGCGTCACCGGGCCGGCTGCGCCGCCCTCCACCCGGATGCGGTGGGCGTGGGCGCCGCCAGGCGGGCGGGTGGTGATCTGTAGCCGGGCTGCCGCGCCGATGGACGGCAGCGCCTCGCCGCGGAAGCCCAGGGTGGTGATACGGATCAACTGGTCGTCGGCCAGCTTGGAGGTGCAGTGGCGCTGCACGGCGAGCGCCAGCGCATCCGGCCCCATGCCGGCGCCGTCGTCGCTGACCTCGATCCGGTCAATTCCGCCGGCTTGCAGGCAGACCGCGATGCGGCTCGCGCCGGCGTCGATCGCGTTCTCCACCAGCTCCTTGGCGACGGCGGCCGGGCGCTCGATCACCTCGCCGGCGGCGATGCGGTCCACCAGCGCGTCCGGCAGGCGGCGCAGCAGCGGGCGGTCGGGCAGGTGCGGCGCCACGGACTCCATGGCGGCACCATAGCGGATCAGCCCAGGCGCTGCACCTGGCGACTGGCTGGCTCACGGCTGCTCACGGCGTGCTCGCAGCCGGCGCTGCCGCCACGCTGGCCCTGGACCCGGTTGCGCGGCTCGGGCCGCTCGTCGCCCCAAGCCCCGGCGAAGCTGGCCCGGTCGGCGGAGAACACGACGTATTCGACTCCACGCCCATATCGGTCGATCCAAGTGAAGCTGCCGCTGGTGTCGCTGTCCGGGCGGAAATCGACCAGCTCGCCCTCCAGCGGGTCGTCATCGTCGATCGCGTAGTGGCCGACCAGACGGCCATCCTGCAAGGTGAAGCTGGTGCGGTGGCACTCCATCCGGCCACCGTTGCGCACGGACCCGGCGTAGTCACCGACCACGTCGGCCACCCACGGCGGGGTGGCAGGGCCGGCGAGGGCCGCGAGCAGCAGGAGGGCGGCCGCACGCATGGCGCGATCCTAACGGGGTTAGAACTTGCCCAAAATCGTATCGAGGATGCCGGTTTGGCTGCGCTGTTGGATGATGGGCGTGTCGCCGGCGCTGGCGGTTGAGCCGAGGGCCGCGTTCTGGCGCAGGCGCTGGCTTTCCCGCTGGGCGTCCACCGGGGTGCCGGGCGGGGGCGCCGGCTTCCAGAACATCAGCTCGTCGGTGAAGGACTGGCTGGGACGGTCCAGCTGGGCTTCCGCGTCCACCCGGTTGCGGATGTCGCGCGGCGGAACCGGGCCGGCGGCGGACACCAGGGCCTGCTGGCCCGGCGAGCTGCTGCTCACGGGGGCGGACAGCGCCGTGGACGGCGACAGCGTCGCCTCCGCCTGCTGCCGCTCGGACAGCTCCTGCGGGCGCGACGTGCCGGGGCGTGGCGGATGCAGCTCGAAGTCCGGCGGCATGGAGAGCGGCGCGCGGGTGGTGACGGTGAACTCGTCCGGCGCGTCCCGGGTCAGGCCGATGGTGCGGGACAGGTCATCGCCGCAACCGGCCAGGAGCGGCAGCACGGCCATTGCGAGCAAGGCAGGTCGCAGGGTCATCATGGCCGGGTCATAGCTCCGCAGGGCCGGGCGGGGCAAGCCGCGGGTCAGGCGCGCGCCGTGGCCGCAGCCCGTCCAGCATCAGGGCCGCCACGCCGCACACGATGGCGGCATCCGCCACGTTGAACACGTACCAGCTCCAGCCGGCGGCGTGCAGGTGGATGAAATCGACCACGGCGCCGTAGCGTAGCCGGTCCAGCACGTTGCCGATCGCGCCGCCCGCAATGGCGCCCAGCGCTACGGCCACCAACGCGGTCTCGGCCCGGCGCAGCCACACCGCAAGGGCCGCCACGATGGCCACCGCCACCGCCACCAGCAGCAGCGCGCCCCAGTGCCCGTCCGCCTTGAACAGGCCGAAGGTGACGCCCTGGTTCCACACCATCGTCAGGCTGACGCCAGGCACCAGATCGACCCGGCCCAGCTCCGGCAGCTGCAGGCCGTCCAGGATCCAGGCCTTGCTGGCCTGGTCGGCGGCGAACACGACGGCCAGCGTGGCCAAGCCCAAGGCAGGCAATCGCGCGGGCAGGTGGCGGCTCATTCGGCGGCGGCCTCGTCCGGCCGCGGCGCGCCGACTAGGCCGCTCTCCACCGCGTCGGCGCAGCGCTCGCACAGCAGGGAGTGGGCAGCGTGGCGGCCAACCTCGGGCAGCACCTTCCAGCAGCGGGCGCATTTCCCGCCCGGCGCCTTGGACACCGCCAGCTCCGCCGCGGCAGTCACGTGGCTGACGATGGCGAACTCGGCCCAGCCGGCCTCGTCCAGCAGCAGCAGGGCCGGGTCGGGCAGGTGGACCAAGGCTTGCAAGGAGGAGCCGATCACCCCGTCGCGCCGCGCCGCCTCCAGCGCCGCCGTCACGCTGGCGCGAGCCTCGCGCAGGTTGGCGATGCGCACGCCGAGCGCCGGGTCGTGCCACTCGGCGGGGACGGGCGGCAGCAATTGCAGGTGGACGCTGTCGTCACCCTCGCCGAAGCGGGCGGACCAGGCCTCCTCCGCGGTGAACACCAGCACGGGGGCGAGCCAGGTGGCCAGGCAGCGGTGCAGCACGTCCAGCACGGTGCGGGCGGCGCGGCGGCGCGGGCTGTCGGGGCGGTCGCAGTACAGCGCATCCTTGCGCACGTCGAAGTAGAAGGCGGAAAGGTCGGCGGCGCAGAAGGCGTGCAGCTCGGGATACACCCCCGTCCAGTCATGCGTGGCGAGCGCGGTGCGGAAGCGCGCGTCCAGCTCCGCCAGCCGGTGCAGCACCCAGCGATCGAGGTCCGGCAGCTGCTCCGGCGGCACGCGCTCGGACGCATCCCAGCCGGCCAGCGAGCCGAGCAGCCAGCGCAGCGTATTGCGCAGGCGGCGGTACAGCTCAGCTTGCTGCTTGAGGATCTCCGAGCCGATGCGGAGGTCCTCCGTCGTGTCGGCGGTCATCACCCACAGCCGCAGGATGTCGGCGCCCAGGGTATCCGTCACCTTCTGCGGCGCGGTGACGTTGCCAAGTGACTTGCTCATCTTGCGCCCGGCCTCGTCCAGCACGAAGCCGTGGGTCAGCACCGCCTTGAACGGCGCCGCGCCGCGGGTGCCGATGGCTTCCAGCAGCGAGGACTGGAACCAGCCGCGGTGCTGGTCGGAGCCTTCGAGGTAGAGGTCGGCCGGCCAGGGCAGGCCGCGGCCCTCCAGGGCGAAGCCGTGGGTGGAGCCGCTCTCGAACCACACGTCCACGATGTCGGTGACCTGCTCGTACTCCGCCGGGTCGCGGTCCGGGCCGAGGAAGCGGGCGGGCGGCGAGGCGAACCAGGCGTCCGCCCCCTCGGCGGCGAACACCTCCACCACGCGGGCAACCACCGCCGGGTCGCGCAGCGGCTCGCCGGTGGCGCGGTGGACGAAAACGGGGATGGGCACGCCCCAGGCGCGCTGGCGGCTGATGCACCAATCGGGCCGCCCGGCCAGCATGGCGCCGATGCGGTTGCGACCACCGGAGGGCACGAACGGCACCGCATCGAGGGCCGCCAGCGCGCGGGCGCGGAGCTGCTCCGGGCCGTCCATGCGGATGAACCATTGCGGGGTGGCGCGGGTGATCAGCGGCGCCTTGGAGCGCCAGGAATGCGGGTAGGAGTGCACCAGCTTGCCCTGCCCGATCAGCCCGCCCGCCGCCCCGAGCGCCGCCGACACCGGCATGGTGGCGCGGAACACGTGGGTGCCGGCGAACAGCGGCACGTCCGCGGCGTAGCGCCCATCCTCCATCACGCTCTCCGGCACGGCGATGCCATGGGCGCGGCACAGCGCGAAGTCCTCCTCGCCATGCGCCGGCGCCTGGTGCACCAGGCCTGACCCGGCCTCAGCAGTCACGAAGTCGCCGAGCAGGATGGGTGCGTCGTGGTCGTAGCCGAAGCCGCGCAGCGGGTGGGCGCAGGGCGTGCCGGCCAGGTCCGCGCCGTGCACGACTTGCAGCAGGTGGTGGGTGGCGATGCCAAGCGCCGTGCAGACGCTGCCCACCAGGTCCAGCGCCACGAGGATGACCTCGCCGGGCCGGGCCAGGGAGCCGTCCGCCACGCTGTCCACCCGTAGCTGGGCGTAGTCGATGCCCGCGCCGGCAGCGAGCGCGCGGTTGCCGGGGATGGTCCAGGGGGTGGTGGTCCAGATCACCGCGGAGGTGCCCACCAGCGGCCCGGCCATGATCGGGAAGCGCACCCAGACCGTGTCACTCGTATGGTCGTGGTACTCGATCTCGGCCTCGGCCAGCGCCGTCTTCTCGACGGTGGACCACATCACCGGGCGCAGGCCGCGGTACAGCGCGCCGCCCAGCAGGAACTTGCCGATCTCGCCGGCGATGGCGGCCTCGGCGGAATGGTCCATGGTGGCGTAGCGCCCGGCCCAGTCGCCGGTGACGCCGAGGCGGCGGAACTCGGGGATTTGCACATCCAGCCAGCCCTGCGCGTAGGCGCGGCACTCGGCGCGGAAGTCCAGCACCGGCACCGCGTCCTTGTCGCGCCCGGTGCGGCGGTACTCCTCCTCCACCTTCCACTCGATCGGCAGGCCGTGGCAGTCCCAGCCGGGGATATAGTCGGCGTCGAACCCGGCCATGCGGTGGGCGCGCAGGATCACGTCCTTGAGGATGCGGTTCAGCGCGTGGCCGATGTGGACGTTGCCGTTGGCGAAGATCGGCCCGTCATGCAGCACGAAGGTGGGCCGCCCGGCGGCGGCGGCGCGGCTGCGCTGCCACAGGCCCATCGCCTCCCAACGGGCCAGGATGGCCGGCTCGCGCTTCGGCAAGTCCCCGCGCATCGGGAACGGGGTCGTGGGGAGGAAGACGGTGTCGCGGTAGTCGGGCATGGCAAGGGTCCGGGTGGCGGCCCCTGCTCTAGCGCGACGCGACCACCTCCGCCAGGGCAGGCTGCCTGGGCGCGATGAACCCGAACGTCGGATACGTGCCGCTGCCCAGCTGCCCGAGCGGCGCCCACCACACCCGCACCGCCGTCCAGTCATTGCCGGGCGAGACGTCCACCACCGGCTCGCTGCGGGCGATGCGGCCGTGCACCCAGTTGGCCTGCGTCACGTCGATCTCCCGCGGGGAGCGCAGCGCCGTGACGACGGAGACGTGGCCGGATGGCAGCCGCGCCGTGCGGCGGAACACCAGCACGGCGCCCGGGCTGGGCTCGGAGCCGCGGGCGTACCGGCCGGCGGCCGCGTCCCACCAGGACGCGGCATCGCCGAATAGCTGCACACCACTTACCTGCCGGGCGTAGGGCACGCACTCCAGGCTGGCGGAGCCGCCCATCCGGGGCTGCCCGCCGGCGCAGGCGGACAGCGCCAACAGGGGTGCCAGGAGAAGGCGCCGCCCGGACGGCACGCCGCTACTGGGCTGGGGTGCCGGAAGCCTTCTTGGCCGCCATGTGGCCGCGCTTCATGGCGTGGTGCATCGCTCCTTTGGGAGCCGCGGCCTGAGGCTGGAAATCCACATACGGCACCGGCGTGTCGCTGGGAGTGGTGGCGAGCGCCTGGGCGGCGGCCTTGCCGGCGGGCGTCGCAGCGTCACCAGCGGACGCGGCGGGGGCCGGAGACGCGGCAGCCGGCGTCGCGTGGTGACGCCTGTGCATCGCGTGTCCGGTGGCTGGGGCTGCCGCGCTGTTGACCTCGGCAGGAGCGTCGGGGGCGCTGGGGGGCGTGCCTTGCGCATAGGCTCCGCTGGCTGCGAGCAGGGCAAGGGCGGGGATCAGACCCGCGAGTCGGATGGTCATGCGTATTTCCTTCGGAAGCCCCTGGGTCAGGGAACGGTGCCGACGCTACCACCACGGCGTTGAGTCGTGTCCACCGCGAATGAGCCCTTTTCAGGTCCACCGGTGCTTTGCCCCGGCATTGCGGCAGGGATGCATCATGCTTCAGCCCCGCCGGGCCTCCAGCAGCAGCGTTTCCGCCTCGTCCGGCGGCAAGCCCAGCACACGGCCGGCGATGCCGGCCGGGAACCCGGCGCGCGCCAGCCGGGCCAGGTCGCGCGTACGCTGGGCCGGATCGGGGGCTTCGGACACCTGGCGGAACGGCCCCATGCGGCGGCGGCTGGCGTAGAGCACGGCGGCCGCGAGTTCGGCCGCCGGGTCGTCCGGCGGCGTGGCAAGGTCCGCCGGCACGCCGTGGGCTTGCAGGTGCGCCGTGATCGCCCGGCGGGAGCGGCCGGCACGGTGCAGGCTGCGGGTGCGCCCGGCGGCGAACAGCGCGTCGTCCACGGCGCCGGCGGCGGCAAGCTGCGCCACGACGCCGCGGGCGGCAGCCTTGGCGGCGGCGGCGGTCTCCGGTGGCGCTTCCGCCGCCCGCGCCCAGCGATCGACGCGGCGGACCAGCACGCGGAGCAGCCCAGCCTGGGTGGCGCTGTAGCGCGTGAGGTAGGTCAGCGCCGCCTGCCGCAGGCTGGCGGCGTCCGGGGCGGGGCCGGGCGGCTTGGGCGGTCGCATGGCCGCGATGATGCCATGCGGCAGCCATATCCGGAACCCGGCGCGCCACAGAGGCGTTGGCGGGCCGACTGGGAGAGATCATTCCGTGACACGCGCTATCGGCCTCGTGCTCGCTGCCGCCCTGGCAGCCGGCCCGCTCCACGCCCAACCCCCCACGGCGCCGGACGCCAAGCTGACGCCGGCGCCCAGCAACCCGAACTTGTCCGTGGCCAGCGTGCGGATGGAGGGCGGAGTGCGCGCCAGCAAGGTGATCGGCGCCGGAGTGTACAGCGACGGCAACACCCAGGTCGGCACCATCGACGACCTCATCATGACCCCGGACAACGCCGTGGTGCTGGCGATCATCTCCGTTGGCGGCGTGATGGGGCTGGGCGGCAAGCTGGTGGCGCTGCCGATCGGCCAGCTGCAAAAGCCGGCAGATGGCCGCTACATGCTGCCGGGCGCCACTAAGGACTCGCTGAACGCAATGCCCAGCTTCGTTTACAACAACTAGGGAAGCCGCTGACGCCGTTCGTCTTTGGGTTTGACTTGGCGAGCGCGGGCGTTTCATGCTCCGCGCTTCCCCGCGCCACGGGGACCATCTGAGGTCCTGCCGTCATGATCGCTCCGCTGATGCCCACCTACAACCGTGCTGACCTCGCTTTCGAGCGCGGCGAAGGCGCTTGGCTGTTCACGGGCGACGGGCGACGATTCCTCGATTTCGGCGCCGGCATCGCCACCTCCTCGCTCGGCCACAACAACGCCCACCTGGTCGCCGCCATCGCCGAGCAGGCCGCGAAGGTGATGCACGTCTCCAACCTCTACCGCGTGCCCGGCGCAGAGCGGCTGGCCGCACGCTTCGTGGCAGCGACATTCGCGGACAGCGTGTTCTTCTGCAATTCGGGCGCCGAGGCGAACGAGGGCATGGTCAAGGCGGTGCGCCGCACCATGGCCGATGCCGGGCATCCCGAACGCTTCCACCTGATCTGCTTCGAGGGCGCGTTCCACGGCCGCACGCTGGCCATGATCAGCGCCACCGGCAACGCCAAGTACCTGCAAGGCTTCGGCCCGGCGGTGCAGGGCTTCGACCACGTGCCGTTCGGCAACATGAATGCCGTGCGTGCCGCGATCGGGCCGCACACCGCGGGCATCTTCGTGGAACCGGTGCAGGGCGAGGGCGGCGTGCGGCCGGCCCCGCTGCGCTTCCTGCAAGAGCTGCGGGCGGTGTGCGACGAGTATGGGCTGCTGCTGGCGCTGGACGAGGTGCAGTGCGGCATGGGGCGCACCGGCAAGCTGTTCGCGCACGAGTGGGCGGGGATCGAGCCGGACGTGATGTCCGCCGCCAAGGGCATCGCCGGCGGCTTCCCGATGGGCGCGGTGCTGGCCAAGGAGGCGGTCGCGCGCCATCTCGTGCCCGGCAGCCATGGCACCACGTTCGGCGGCAACCCGCTCGCCTGCGCGGCGGCCAACGCAGTGCTCGACGTGATGCAGGCCCCCGGCTTCCTGGACGGGGTGGACCGCAAGGCCCGGGTGCTGTGGCACGCGCTGGAGCAGCTGGTGCGGGACGAGCCCGACGTGCTGGAGGACGTGCGCGGCGCGGGCCTGATGCTCGGGCTCAAGTGCCGCGTGCCGAACGGCGAGGTGCAGTCGGCGTTCACCGCGGAAGGGCTGCTGACCGTCAGCGCCGGGGACAACGTAGTGCGCCTGGTGCCGCCGCTGGTCATCACGGACGAGGACGTGGCCGCCGCGCTGGAGATGATCCGCCGTGGCGTGCGCCGTTGCCGGCCTTACGCCCAAGCAGCCGCGAAGTGAGCAGCGCCCTCCGCCGCCCGCGCTTGGAGAACGGGCCGGAGCCGCAGGCGGACAGCCCGCGGCACTTCCTGGATTTGCGCCATTTCGAGCCCGCGGTGCTGCGGCAGATGCTGGACGTGGCGCGCAGCTTCAAGCAGGCAGGCGTCCCGTCCTCCCGCCCGCTCGCCGGCCGCACCTTGGCGCTGGTGTTCGAGAAGCCGTCCACCCGTACCCGTGTCTCGTTCGAGGTGGCGATGCGCCAACTGGGCGGCGACGTGGTGGTGCTGCAAGGCAACGAACTGCAGCTGGGCCGCGGCGAGACGGTGGCGGACACCGCCCAGGTGCTGTCCCGCTACGTGGATGCCATCATGCTGCGCACCGACAACGCCGCGAAGCTGGCGGAACTCGCCTTGCATGCGACGGTGCCGGTGATCAACGGGCTGACCGACAAGTCCCACCCGTGCCAGTTGATGGCCGACGTCATGACGTTCGAGGAACACCGCGGCCCGATCGCCGGCCAGGTCGTGGCCTGGGTGGGGGACGGCAACAACGTCGCCCATTCCTGGATCGAGGCGGCGGTGCGCTTCGGCTTCACCCTCCGCATCGCCAGCCCCGCCACGTTGCAGCCCGCCCCGCAGGCGTTGGCCTGGGCGCGCTCGCAAGGCGCCACGGTCATTGTCGGCACCGACCCGGCCGCTGCTGTCGCCGGGGCGCGCTGCGTGGTGACGGATGCCTGGGTCAGCATGGCCGACGACCCAAACGAGAGCCGCCACAACCTATTGGCGCTCTACCAGGTGGATGGCCGGCTGATGCGCGCGGCGGCGCCGGACGCACTGTTCATGCACTGCCTGCCGGCGCACCGCGGCGAGGAAGTAACGGCTGAAGTGATCGACGGCCCGCAATCGGTAGTGTTCGACGGCGCGGAGAACCGGTTGCACGCGCAGAAGGGCATATTGGCCTGGGCGCTGGGGGCGGTGCGATGACCCGCTCCTCGCTGACGGAAGAGACGCCCGCCACGCCGGGCTGGGTGGACCGGCGCATCCGGGAACTGCTGGCGCCCCACGGAGACGCGGCGTCTGCGGCGGGCAACGCCTATGCCGATTGTCTGGCAGGCGTGCGCGGCGGGGTGGACGTGGATGGCGGGCACGACCGATGCCGCCGTAGCTTGATGGACGCTTTGGGCGAGGACGTGACGGATCGGGGGAGCTTGGACAGGCAGTTGCAGGCTTTGGAGGCTGAGATCAGCGCGAGCACCTAGCGGCAGAACTCCCAATCCCCGGAAAGGCCAACCCTCGCCAGCGGGTTGGCCCTTTTCATGCTTGGGGTCAGCCCATGGATACGGTGCCGTGGCCACCCGGCCGTGGGCTTTCCCCCGTTACCACTGCCTTCACGTAACCGTAGGCGTGCAGCATCGTCGATGACGGCGCATCCCAGTACTCCGCCTGCTGCACCTTGACCTGGAGCAGCGCGATTTCCGGATCATCCTTGCCTTTCGGGAACCAAGTGCGGACCGGCTCGGACCAGTGCGCATCGATCGCGGCACGGTCCCGCACCAGGCTTGCGGTGCCGGACACGGACACGTAGTCCTGCTTGCCGGGGTGCGAGAAGGCCAGGTTCACCCGCTGGTCCTGGCCCACCTCCGTCACCTTGTGCGCGCTCGCCTTGGTAAAGAACCAGAAGGAACCGTCGAACTCCTTCTGGGCCAGCGCCATCGGGCGGCTGCGGAGCATGCCCTCGTCCTCCGTCACCATCATGGCGAACTCGATCGCCTTGACCAGGTCCCACAGCTTGGCAGTGTCGTTCGTGTCCGTCACGGCATGATCCCTCGGTAGATGGACGTGGAAACGGCGGGAGGCCGCAACGGTTTCCCGCATGCCTGCCAGAGGTGGCGATCCGGCGCATCGCCCCCTATCTGTGCCAGCATGAGCGCCACGCCAGCCTTCCTCGATCCCAACCGTCCCGACGTGCCCGACATCGTCGTTCCCCGCGGCGTCACGCCGTTCCACTTGCCGGGGCGGCCCGTGCGAGGCCGGCTGGTGCGGCTCGGCCCGCTCGCCGACGCCCTGCTGACCCGGCACGACAACCACCCTGCCGTCACCCGGCTGACCGGGCAGGCCCTGGCCCTGGCCGCGGCCCTGGCGACGGCGCTGAAGTTCCGCGGCTCGTTCAGCCTGCAAGCCAAGGGCGACGGCGCGGTGCCCATGCTGCTGGCGGACTGCACCGAGGACGGCGCCCTGCGCGGCTATGCCAGGGCGGACCCGGAGAAGCTGGCTGCCCTGCTCGCCGAGGACGAGGACCCGAGCGCCGCCGCCCTGCTCGGCCAGGGCTATCTCGCCTTCACCGTGGACCAGGGCGCCGACCGCGAGCGCCACCAGGGCATCGTGTCCATCGAGGGCAGCGCGCTGTCCGACATGGCGCTGCACTACTTCGAGACCAGCGAGCAGCTGCAGTGCGCGCTGCGCCTGTCCTGCGAGCGCACCCCGCTCGGCTGGCGCGCTGCCGCCCTGGTGCTGGAGCGCGTGGCCAGCGAGGGCGGCCTCGATACGCCCGAGATGGCGGACGAGGACGACGCCGACGAGGCTTGGCGCGCCGCCACCGTGCTAGCCGCCACCGTGACGGATGCCGAGATGCTGGACGACGCGTTGCCGGCCGGGCAGCTGGTTTGGCGGCTGTTCAGCGCCGAGGGCGTGGCGGCCGACCGTCCCCGCGCGCTGGCCTATGGCTGCCGCTGCTCCCGCGCCCGCCTGGCCGACATCCTGGAAGGGTTCGTGCCGGACGATCTGGACCACATGGCCGTGTCGGGCGACATCATCATGACGTGCGAGTTCTGCAACTACGACTTCCGTTTCGGCCGGGATGAGGTGCATGGGCGCACGCTCCCGAGCTGACGGCCCGGAGTGACCGGCAGGTTGGACCGGTGCGCGCGGCGTGGCAGGTTGCGCGTCCATCCCCACAGGAGCGCCCATGTTCGCCCGCCGGTCCGTGCTGCTGCTGCCGTTGCTTGCCGCCGCCTGCGCAGATGATGGCCCGCCACGCACCTTCCCGCTGCCGAGCTACGGCTTCCTGACGCCGATCCGGCTCAACGTCGCCAGCGTGGAGGTGGATGACCGCTCGGCGCCGGTGTCCGGACAGTCGGTCGAGTCATTATCGCCCTTGCGCCCGGCTGACGCCCTGAAGCAGATGGCGACCGACCGGCTGGTGACAGGCGGCAGTGGCGGCCGGGCGGTGTTCGTCATTGATGATGCCAGCTTACGACGAGCGGGCGGCGGGATCGACGGGCTGATGTCCGTGCACCTGGACGTGTTCGCCGGAGCGGGCGGGGAGCGGGCGGGCTACGCCGAGGCCCGGGTGGCGCGCCGCCGCACCAGCGCGGATACGGACGAGGACTCCCGCGCCGTGCTCTACGATTTTGTCGTGCAGATGATGGCGGACATGAACGTGGAGTTCGAATACCAGGTGAAACGCTCGCTGGGGGAGTGGCTGCAAGGCACTGCCGGCAGCGCGCCGCCGCCGGCGGCGGTGCAGCAGGAAAGCCTGCCACCGCCGGGTCAGCGCCAGCAGGGACGCCCCTAGATCATCGTGAGATTGCCACAGGCGCGGCGGATGCCGGCCTGGTCGTCATGGGGGGAGCGGAGCCCTCTGCTGGGAAAAGGGCTGTCTCCTACCTGAGGTTATCCCTCATGAAGGCTGATCGAGCTTCGTCCACGCGAGCCCGCAGCACGGGGTCCGGCAGCTGGTGCGTGCCAGGCAGCAACAGCAGTTGATACGGCTTGCCTGCCACGGTCAGCGCCTGGGTCAGCTTCACGGTGTTCTGGAAGTAAACGTTGTCATCCGACAGGCCGTGCATGATCAGCAGCGGGCGGCTCAGCTTGGCGGCGTAGGTCAGCACGTTGGTCTTGCGGTAGGCGTCCGGGTCCGATTGCGGCGTGCCGAGGTAGCGCTCGGTGTAGGCCGTGTCGTAGTCGGCGAAGTCCACCACGGGCGCACCTGCCACGCCGGCGCGGAAGATGTCCGGCCGGCGGATGACGGCCATGGCGGTGAAGTAGCCGCCAAAGGACCAGCCGGTGATTCCGGCATGGGTCAGGTCCATCTCGGGGATGGCTTTCCCCAGGGCCTGCAACCCATCCACCTGGTCTTGCAGCGGAATGTCGATGAAGTCGGATTTCGTCGCGCGTTCCCAGTCATGGCCGCGCGCCGGCGTGCCGCGGCCGTCCAGGCTGGCCACGATGAAGCCCTGGTCGGCGAGGCACTGGTTTTCCAGGTAGGCGCGCGGGTTGCGCACCACCATCTTCGCGGTGGGGCCGCCATACACGGAGAGCACGACCGGAAAACGCTGCCCCGGCTTGGCGCCTGCGGGACGCAGGATGGCCGCATCCATCTGCAACGCGCCGGCGGCGCGGAACTCCACGCGCGGGATCACGGATGGCTGCTCGGCCACGCTCGGCAAGGCGGCGAGCACCTTGCCCGTGCTGTCTAGGATGTTGGTGGCCGCGCTGCCGTCGGCCCCCGCGGTGCGGTCCAGCAGGATGGTGTGCAGGCGTTCGTCGAAGATGCCGTCATGCCGGCCGGGCGAGGCCGCCAGCCTGGTGGCCGGCCCGCCGGCGAGCGGCGCCTGGAACAGCGCGCTGCCCAGCCGGTCCGGGTCGGCGGTGAAGGTCACCACCCCCGTCGCAGGATCGGCATCGTCGAAGGCCAGGAATGGCAGGTCCGGCGGCGTGACCGCGTGCTGTGGCGCGCCGTCCGCCCCGCGCAGCTCCAGCTGCCAGTGCGTGCCCCGCTCGGCCGCCCACAGGAAGCCGGAGCCGTCCGGCAGCCAGTATGGCAGGGGATGCCCGCCGACCAGGCCCAGGCCGTGGCTGGCGTCCAGGTTGATCCAGGCGGGATCGGCCTCGGTCAGCAGGGTGTCGGTGCGGCCGGTCGCCGGATCGACGGCCAGCACCGTCTCGCTGGTCTGCGCGCGGTTCAGCAGCACCACGCTCAAGCGGCCTGCCTTCTGCCATACGACGCGGGCTATGTAGGGATACGCGTCATGATCCCACGCCACCCACGTCGTGGGACCGCCCTCGCGCGGCGCCAACCCCAGGCGAGTCCTTGCATTGGCCGTGCCGGCGCGGGGGTAGCGGAACTCCACCGGCGGCATCGACGGGTGCCCGGGGTCGGCGATGAAGTGGCGTTCCACGCCGGTGCTGTCCGCTTCCTCATAGAGCAGCTGCGCGCCGTCCGGCGACCACCAGGTGCCGTCTGCCCTGTCCAGTTCCTCGGACGCGGCGAACTCCGCCAAGCCATGCGTCACCAAATCCGTGCCGCCCGTGGTGACTTGGCTGTCCTGCATCGAGGCAAGATCGACGACATGCACGTCGTTGTCGCGCACGGCAGTCACGAACCGGCCGTCCGGGGAGAGATGCGGCGCGATCCAGCCTGAACCCGGGACGGCGGTCACCGCCCCGCTTGGAAGGGCCACGAAGGAGAGCTGGTCGGCCTGGGAGACGAGCACTCGGGCGCCGTCCTCGCTGACGGCGAAATCGGTGATGCCCGTCAGCGTCATCCGTGCCCGCTCGCGCCTGGCGCGCTCCTCCACGCTCAGATGCTCGTCACCCTGCGGCTGGGCCAAGGGGCGCACGGCGTGGGTCGCCAAATCGTAGGCGTACAGGCCGAGCTTGGTGTCGCGAGGTCCGCTGCGCAGGAACAGGACGTAACGACCATCCGGTGTCGGCGTGGCATGCACCGGTTGGCCGAGCGAGAAGTTCCGCGTGGCGGCCAGGGTCTGGAAACAGCTTTCCGCCTGGGCCGTGGACGTGACCGCCAGGGCGGCCAGGCAGAATCGAAGGGCGTGTCTCATTTGAGGCTTACTACGGTTATCCGGCCACGCGCGCCATGGCGACAAGGCTTTTGGCTTCGTCTTGAGAAGGCAATTTCCTTGCTCGGCCGCGGCACTTGGCGGCGATGGCGCGGCTCAGGCCGCAGCGTCCCTCGCGCCCGGCCCGCGCCACCTCATCCGGGGCCAGGCGCCGGGCCGTCAGTCTGGGAGCCGTGGGGCACGAACAGCAATTGTGGCTGCTCCCTCAGAGTTTAATTGTCTTGGTTGTTCCTGACCGCCACAGGTGGGTGCTGAGCACTTGTCCTGCCATGGCGCAGCCCTGGCGCAGGATGCGGCGAAGTTGACGCTGACGCCAGGCGCTGCGTACGGCCGCAGCGCGGAACGGGCCACATGGTAAGGTGATGCGAGTGACGCAGTTGCTGCGGGCTACGGTTGTGCTCTTCGCCGCGCTGGCTGCGCCCGCCGCCAGGGCCCAGGGCGGCCCGCCCGGGCCGCCCGCCGTCGGCACCACGGTCGTGCAGCCGCAAAGCATTACCCAGACGGACGAGTTCGTCGGACGCATCCAGGCCACCAACCGGGTGGACCTGGTGGCGCGGGTGACCGGGTATCTCACCAAGCAGCTGTTCAAGGAGGGCGCCGAGGTCAAGACCGGCCAGCTTCTCTACCAGATCGAGAAGCCCCCCTTCGAGGCGGACGTGGAGGCCAAGCAGGCGGCGGTGGCGCAGGCGAACGCGCAATTGGCCAACGCTTCGATCACCCTCGGCCGGGCGCAGACGCTGTTGAACACCCCGGCCGGCCAGAGATCCACCGTGGATGACGCGACGGCCAGCCAACGCTCCGACGCAGCGCTGCTGCTGGCCGCACAGGCCAACCTGCAGACCTCGCAGATTAACCTGGGCTACACGGACATCGCCTCGCCGATCGACGGCAAGATCGGCCGCACCACCGTGACAATCGGCAACGTCGTCGGCCCCTCCACCGGCGCGCTGGACACGATCGTGAGCCAGGACCCGATGTGGGTGCTGTTCCCCATCTCGCTGCGCACGGCGCTGGGGCTGCGGGAGCGCTACGCCGACAAGGGCGGCGCCGCAGCCGTCGTGGTCAAGCTCAAGCTGTCGGACGGCACGCCGTACGGTCCCGAGGGCCACATCGACTACATCGACCCGATCGTGGCCACGAACACCGACACGATCAACATCCGCGCCGTCATCGCCAACCCGTACTACCCCGGCGCACAGCCCGGCACCCCTGCCGACCGTCAGTTGCTGGACGGGGAGTTCGTCACCGTGCTGCTGGAAGGCGCCCAGCCGGTGCCGACCCTGGCCATTCCGCAGGCCGCCGTGCTGTCGGATCAGGGCGGCAGCTATGTCTACACGCTGGACGCGGACAACAAGGCGACCCGGCGCCAGATCACGCTCGGTCCGGTGTCCGGGGCGCTGGTCACGGTCACCACGGGTCTGAAGGCCGGCGAGGTCATCGTGTCGGACGGGCTGCAGCGAGTGCGGCCGGGCCAGCCGGTCAATCCCTCGCCTGCGGCGCCTGGCCCCGGCGGTGCCGGCGGGCCACCCGGCGGCGCTCCGGCCAGCAGTCCCGGCGCCACGCCGGCCAGCGGCTCCGGCACGGCGCCCGCGGCTGCCAACCCACAGGCCTCCCCTGCTGGCAATGGTGGCGGACAACACTAGGAGGTTCCGGCATGATCTCCGCCGTCTTCGTCGATCGGCCGCGGCTGGCGATCGTCATCGCCATCATCATCACCATCGCCGGCGCCCTGGCGATGACCCGTATCCCGGTGGCGCAGTTCCCGGACATCGTGCCGCCGCAGGTGCAGGTGAGCGCCAACTTCCCCGGCGCGTCGGCCGCCGTGGTCGAGTCCTCCGTAGCCCAGCCGATCGAGGCGCAGGTCATCGGCGTGGACAAGATGATCTACATGAAAAGCACGAACGGCAACGACGGCAGCTACAACCTGACCGTCAGCTTCGAGCTCGGCACCAACCCGGACATCAACACCGTCAACGTGAATAACCGGGTGCAGACCGCTATGGCGGAGCTGCCGTCCTCCGTCACGCAGCAGGGCCTGGTGATCCAGAAGCGGTCCTCCGCCATCCTGGAGTTCATCAACCTCTACAGCGAAGGCGCCAAGCAGGACCCGCTGTTCATCACCAACTACGCCACCATCAACATCCTGGACGAGATCAGCCGCACGCCGGGCGTGGGCCAGGCCAACCTGTTCAGCAAGCTCAACTATTCCATGCGGATCTGGTTTGACACCAACCGCCTGACCAGCCTGGGCCTGGCGCCGCAGGACATCATCAACGCCGTCCAGGCGCAGAGCGTGGTGGCGCCGATCGGCCGCATCGGCGCCCGCCCGGTGTCCTCGGACGTGTCGTTCCAGTTCAACCTGCAAACGCAGGGGCGGCTGACCACGACGGAGCAGTTCGGTGCCATCGTGCTACGCGCCAACCCAGACGGCTCCCTGCTGCGCATCAAGGACGTGGCCCGGCTGGAGCTGGGCGCGCAGAACTCGGACAGCGAGAGCCGGCTGGACGGCCAGCCCTCCGTCGCGGTGGCGATCTACCTGGCACCCGGCGCCAACGCGGTGAACACCGCCAACGCTGTCAACCAGAAGCTGCAAGCGCTGAGCGGGCGCTTTCCGGAAGGGCTGAAATACCAGGTCACCTACGACAGCACGACCTTCGTCACCGACACCATCCGCGAGGTGGTCAAGACGCTGGCCGAGGCGTTCGTGCTGGTGATCATCGTCGTTTTCCTGTTCCTGGGGAACCTGCGCGCCACGCTGATCCCTACCATTGCCGTGCCGGTCAGCCTGATCGGCGCGTTCGCCGGGCTGCTGGCGCTCGGCTACTCGGCCAACACCGTTTCCCTGCTCGCCCTGGTGCTCGCCATCGGCATCGTCGTGGACGACGCGATCGTCGTGGTCGAGAACGTCGAGCGAGTGATGGAGGAGAACCCGCAGCTCACCCCGGCGCAGGCGACCAAGCTGGCGATGACGCAGATCACCGCGCCGATCATCGCCATCACCCTCGTGCTGCTGTCCGTGTTCGTGCCGATCGCGTTCATCCCCGGCATCTCGGGCCAGCTGTTCCGCCAGTTCGCCGTCACCATCAGCGTCTCCGTGCTGATCTCGGCGCTGAACGCGCTGACGCTGTCGCCCGCGCTGTGCGCCGTGTTCCTGCGCCACTCGGGGCCGAAGCGCGGCATCATGGCGCGCGTCGGGCGCGGCATAGACGGCGTGCGGGACGGCTACGCCTATCTTGTGGGGAAAACGCTACGGCTGGCCGTGGTGGGCTTGCTGCTGGCCGTGGCGTTCGGGGCGGGCATCTTCGGCCTAGCTCGGCTGACCCCCACCGGGTTCCTGCCATCGGAGGACCAGGGCGGGTTCTTTATCTCCATCCAGCTGCCGGACGGCGCCTCCGTCTCGCGCACCGGCGCCGTGGTGCGGCAGGTGGAAGGCATCGCCAAGCAGCTGCCCGGCGTGCGCGACACCTTCGCCATTATAGGCTTCTCGCTGCTGGACAGCGCGCAGGAGAGCAACTCGGCGTTCATGTTCATCAAGCTCAAGCCGTTCGCGGACCGCACCGCCGCCGCGCAATCGGCGCAGGCGCTGATCGGCCGCATGTTCGGGGCGGGCCAGCAGGTGCGGGCGGCGACCGTGTTCCCGTTCAACCTGCCGCCGATTATCGGCCTGTCCACCACCGGCGGCTTCGAGTACCAGCTGGAGGCGCTCGAAGGCCAGGACGCGGTCGTGCTCGGGCAGACCATGAACGGGTTGCTGGCGGCGGCTAACTCGGACCCGCGGCTGGCGCGGGTGTTCTCCACCTTCACCGCCACCAACCCGTCGCTCTACCTCGACATCGACCGGGAGAAGGCGCAGGCGCTGGGCCTGTCCATCACGGACGTGTTCACGGCGCTGCAAGCCACGCTGGGCGGCATCTACATCAACGACTTCAACCTGTTCGGCCGGGTGTGGCAGGTCAACATCGAGGGCGAGGAGCAGGACCGCAGCAAGATCGACGACCTGTGGAAGATCTACATCCGCAACAAGACCGGCCAGGTGGTGCCGCTGCGCTCCATCGCGGAGGCCAGGATCGTGCTCGGGCCGCAGGTGATCACCCGCTACAACAATTACCGCTCCATCACCATCAACGGCGGCCCCGCCCCCGGTGGTTCCTCAGGCACTGCGTTACAGGCGATGGCGCAGGTGTCGCAGCAGAACCTGGCGCCCGGCTACGCCTTCGAGTGGACCGGCACCGCCTACCAGGAGGTGGCCGCGTCCGGCCAGACCGGCTTCATCCTCGCCGTCGCCATCCTATTCGCCTACCTGTTCCTGGTGGCGCTGTATGAGAGCTGGGTCATCCCGATCCCAGTGCTGTTGTCCGTCTCGGTCGGCGTGTTCGGCTCCTTCATCGGCATCATGGTCAGCGGCCTGGCGCTCGACCTCTACGCACAGATCGGGCTGATAGTGCTGATCGCGCTGGCGGCCAAGAACGGCATCCTAATCGTGGAATTTGCCAAGGACCGGCGCGAGGCGGGCGACAGCATCCGCGAGGCGGCGGTCCTCGGCGCACGCACCCGGTTCCGCGCCGTGATGATGACCTCGGTTGCCTTCATCCTCGGCCTGGTGCCGCTGGTGATTGCACAGGGCGCGGCGCAGGTCAGCCGGCGGGACGTGGGCACTCCGGTGTTCGCCGGCATGATCGCCTCCTCCAGCATCGGCATCTTCCTGATCCCAATGCTCTACGTGACGTTCCAGACGCTGCGCGAGGGGACGGCGCGCCGGTTCCGCCGCGGCCGATCCCACATGCCAGTGGAGCACGCCGACTGAGGCGGCCCTGGTTCCCCGCATCCGGCAGATGGAACATTCCATGTGGGTCTTACGTGCCCCGTGAAGGCGTGGGAACAAAGGGCTCTGCCATGGGACATATCTGTCCCACTGCCTGCATGCTTGCCGCTCTAGCGGCCATGCTTTGCGCCCAGTTGGACCTCTGTCGCGGCAAGACGCAGCTTCGGGTCGCTTGCGGCCCCGGCTTGCTGCCATAAATAATGGCCTAGACCCGGCGCGAGGGATCGCGTGCCGATTTGGCCGCTTTCCGCTCACACGCTGGCGGAGAAAATCCCATGCGCATGAGGCTTGACGCTGCCAGAACCCTGCCGCCGAGGACAGCCCCGGCCGTCGCTGCGCTGCTGCTGCTGGCGAGCAGCTCGTGTTCGCACAAGCCGCCTTCCCCTGTCCTGGACACGGCCAAGGTGTCATCCGTCGTCGTCGGCCACTCGTCGCGGGGCGATGTGCTGGCTGTCATGGGCCGGCCCAGCCGCACGGAGCGCAGCGCGGCCGGTGAGTCTTGGATTTACGAATCAAAGGCGGACGACGCCGGCGGGCAGAGCCTCATGAGCGGCGCATCCGCTGCAAGCGGGGTGATTGGCGCGTTCGTACCCTATGCAGGCCTTGTCGGGTCCGGCCTGGGGCTGGCGGGAACTGCCGCGAATGGCACGCGCTCCGACCCGCAGGCGGTCAACTTGACTGTGATGTTCCGCGACGATGGCATCGTGCGGGACTGCAGCTATTCCACCACGGCGGCTCCCACCAGCGCCAAACCGATCGACTGCCAAAGATCGGTTGTCGTCGCACCCTGACAGGCCGGGGTGGGACAGCTGCAAAGACCGATGAGCCGGTTTCAGCTACAAGTAACGCGCCGTCAGGTGGGCCTCGAAATCCGCCGGGTCGAGCGGCTTGCCGGTCGCCGCCCGCAGCAGGTCGCTGAAGCCGAGCAAGCTGCCCTGCCCATGCACGTTGGCGCGCAGCCATGCCAGCAACGGGGCATGGCTGCCTTCCGCCAAGGCGCTGTCCAGCTCCGGGACTGCGCGGCGTGCGGCCGCCATCAGCTGCGCCGCCGCCATCGCCCCCAGCGTGTAGGCCGGGAAGTAGCCGAACAGGCCGTCATACCAATGGATATCCTGCAAGCAGCCTAGCGCGTCGTTTGGCGGAGTGATGCCGAGCAGCTGCTGCATCCCCTCGTTCCACGCGCCTGGCAAATCCGCCACCGCCAGCGACCCGGCGATCAGCGCCTGCTCCAGCCGGAAGCGCAGGATCACGTGGGCCGGATAGGTCATCTCATCGGCATCGACGCGGATGAACCCGCGCTCGACCCGGCGCCACAGCCGGGACAGGTTCGCGGGGTCATAAGGCGCCGTGTCGCCGCCGAAAGCGCCGTGCAGCTGGGGGCCAAGCCAGGACAGGTAAGCGTCTGAACGGCAAGCCTGCATTTCCACAATTAGCGACTGGCTCTCATGCGCCGCCATGCCGGCCGCTTCGCCCACCGGCTGCCGGGCGTGCGCCATCGGCAAGCCGCGCTCGTACAGCGCGTGTCCGGTCTCGTGCAGCACGCCCATGATCGCCTGCGCCGGGTCTGTTTCGTCATACCGGGTGGTGATGCGGATGTCGGTGGGGCTACCGCCGCAGAACGGATGAATGGAGCGATCCAGCCGGGCATGGGTGAACTCCAGGCCCGCGCGGCCGGACAGCCGGCGGCACAGGGCCTCCTGCGTGTCGGCAGGGAACGTGCCGGGCAACGGCAGGGGGGCTGGCGCGCGGGCCTGCTTCTCCTCCGCCCTGGGCAGCGCCTCCGCCAGGAAGGCTTCGTAGCGGGCGAACACGGGCGCCACGTCCGCGGCCCCGATGCCGGGCTGGTAGCCGTCCATCAACGCATCGTAGGGCGAGAGGCCCAGCACGGGCGCCATCGCGTCGGCCGTGTGCCGGGCCAGCCGCACGACCTCTTGCAGCGCGGGCGTCACGAGGGCGAAATCGGCCGTGCGCCGGGCCTCTCGCCATACCTTCTCGCAGTGGGAGTTGGCGCGGGCGGCGGCTTCCACCAGGTCCGAAGGCAGAGCAGTGGCGCGGGTATAGGCGCGCCTCATCAAGCGGAGATTGGCCTGCTGCCATGGGTCGGCAGGCGCATCGGCCTCGGCCAAATCGTCGGCCAGGGCGGGGGCCGTCAGTTGTGCGTGGGACAGTCCGGCCAGCACGGCCAACTGGTCGCCGCGGGCGGCCGCGCCGCCGTCCGGCATCATGGCAGAGGCGTCCCATCCTAGGACGCTCATCGCCTCGCCGAGCGTGGCGATACGGGTGAAGCGGTCTTGCAAGCGGGCGTAAGCAGGGCCGGGTTGGGCATTCATCGCTGCAGCACTTTCCGAGCGTAGGCGCCGAACACGGCCAGCAGCGACACAGCGAGGCCGAACCAGGTCAGCGCATAGTTGAGGTGATCGTTGGGCGGGCGAGGCAGGGCCGTGGCCGGCGCAGGCAGCACCCCGGCGTCATCTGCGCCCAACGCCACGAGGGTGAAAGGCGCCACGCCGGGCAGGCCAAGGGAGTCGCCGATCTTGGCTGGGTCGAGCGTGTAGAAATGCCGGCTTGCCAAGTCGTCAGCCGGGCTGAATGCGCCGGGACGGTCAGGCATGCGGACGTAGCCTGTGATGGTGAGGACACCGCCGGGTGCGCCGAGGGCGCCATCCGGAACCCAGCCCCGCTCCACTAGCAGCGGTTCCTGCCCCGGGCGCTCCAGCGGCTCAATCAGCTGCGCCCCCATCGCGGGGCCACGCGGCGTGTCCCGCACGTCGTCGCCGTAAAGGGCATGGATGTCGTCGCGCAACTGGCCGGTGACGCTGACCTTGGCGAATGGCAGCGGGTGCGGCGGCAGCGGGATGGCAGGCGACGCCTCCGCCTGGTCGATGTCCGCAAGGATGGCCAGCTTCCAGGCCCGACGCTGCAATTGCCACAAGCCAAGCCCGATCAGCACAGACAGCATGAGCAACGTGACCAGCGACGGCATCAACAATGGCCGCAAGCGCGAACGGCCGCGAAGATACGCTGCCGCCGTCACTCCGCCCCCATCTCCCGGGCGCGCTGGCGGAACTGCTGGGCGACCAGGAAGGCTTTGATCGGGCGCATCAGCAGGATCGTGCCGGGAATGGCGAGCGTGGGCCATAGCATGGCATGCACCCAAAGCGGCGGGTTGAAGCGGAACTCCACCCAGAAGGCGAGGGCAACGAGGACGGAGCCCTCGATCAGGATGATGAAGGCCGCTGCACCGTCCCCGGTGTCAGCCTCGGCCAGGTTCAGGTCACACACTGGGCATCGATCCTGCACGGTCAGCAGGCCGGTGAACAACTTACCCTCGCCGCAGCGCGGGCAGCGGCAGCGCAGCGAGGCCTGCAGCAGGCCAGGGCGCGCGCCGCCGTCCATGCTACTCCGCGACCGTGACGCCGGCGCCCCACAGGTAAACGGCGACGAACAAAAATAGCCAGACCACGTCCACGAAGTGCCAGTACCAAGCGGCGGCCTCGAAGCCGAAATGCCGCTGCGGGGTAAACTGCCCGGCACGCGAGCGGAACCAGCATACCACTAGGAAACAGGTGCCGACGATGACGTGGAAGCCATGGAAACCCGTGGCAAGGAAGAACACTGCAGGATAGATGCCGCCGCCTGCGAACTTGAACGGCGCGTCAGAGTATTCCAGCGCCTGAAAGCCGGTGAACGACAAGCCAAGCAGGATGGTCAGGCCAAGCGCCATGATGAGGCCGCGCCGATCGTTCTCGATCAGCGCATGGTGCGCCCAGGTCACGGTGCAGCCGGACAGCAGCAGGATCATCGTGTTGAGCAGGGGCAGGTTGAACGGGTTGAACGTCTCAATTCCGGCTGGCGGCCACAGCGCCGGGCCGACCGCGTCCAGCACGTGCTCGGGATACAGGGCGAAATGGAAGAAGGCCCAGAAAAAGCCGACGAAGAACATCACCTCGCTGGTGATGAACAGCGTCATGCCATAGCGCAGCCCCAGCCGCACGACGGGGGAGTGCAGGCCCGGCGTGCTGCTCTCCTTGAGCACGTCCAGCCACCAGAACGCCATCGTGGCCAGGACCACGACCAAGCCTAGCGCCAGAAACCAGTAGGAGCCGTAGTGCGAAGCCTGGACAATGCCGAACACAGTCAGGCCCGCGCCGATCGACCCGGTCAGCGGCCAGGGACTCGGGTTCACCAGATGGTAGGGCTGCTTCATGCTCCCCGTGGCGATGGGAGCGGTGGCGACGTGCGTGTCCATGGACGAAACCTATCGAATGGGGCGGCGCTGATTGATGACACTATCCCAGGCGGCGCGCTTCGTCATCCCCTGGCGGAGCCAAGTTCGAGGACGCGGGGCGTCGCCGTGTTGCCGGTATGAGGCCCGGCTTTGGCCAGTGCGCCGGACCGGGCAGCTTCTTCCAACGAGGGGAAGAAAGTGTAGGACAGCGTGATGGTATGAATGTCGCGCGTTTCAGGATCAGCCAAGATGGCAGGATCCACCCAGAACGTCACCGGGAATTGCACCTTCTCACCGGAGCCGAGCGTCTGCGAAGTGAAGCAGAAGCACTCGGTCTTGTGGAAGTACCGCCCAGCCACGTCCGGCGTCACGTTATACAGGGCATGGCCAGTGATCGTGTGATCCGACAGGTTCTTGCCATCGTAGAAAGCGAGCTGTTCCTCGCCGATCCTCATCGTGACCCTGCGTGCTTCCGGAGCGAACGACCAGGGCAGTTGCGGACTGGTGTCCGCGTTCATCGCCACGGTGATGCTGCGGGACACGGCGCCGGGTGCTGCCTGCGGGCCGATCTGGGGTGTGCCGTCATAGCCGGTCGCGGCGCAGAACATGCGGTAGAGCGGAACGGAGGCGAAGGCGAGTCCGGTCATCCCGGCGATGAACACGCCCAACCCGGCAGCGATGGCATTGTTGCGGGTCATGAACCACCAAGCTTCACAATGGCGATGGCGTAGAACAGCGCGGCCACGGCCACGAGCACCAGCAGCAGGGCGATGTTGCGGCCACGCTGGCGACGCCGCAACTCGGCGGCTTGCGCTGGGGATAGCGGTGGCGGGAACTCGTCAGCCAACGAGGTGATCGACGGCCACGGCTGCAAAGAGAAGTGCCAGGTAAGCCAAGGAGTAACGGAAGGTGGCGCGGGCAGGCGCGTCGTTGGTCAGGCTCACGCCGACCTCATCCTGTTTGTCCCGCCATACCAGCACGGCGCTCGCCAGGAAGCCTAAGCCCAGCGCGAGGGCCGCCAGTCCATAGACCGGCCCAGCCAGCCCGAACGCCCAGGGAAGGACCGAGAAGGGCAGCAGGATCATCGTGTAGATCAGAATTTGCAGCCGCGTGTGCCGCGCACCCGCGACCACTGGCAGCATCGGCACGCCGGCACGGGCGTAGTCCTTGCAGGCGTAGAGCGACAACGCCCAGAAATGCGGGGGGGTCCACAGAAAGACGATCGCGAACAGCAAGAGCGGCATGGCGCTGACATGCCCGGTGACCGCCACCCAGCCGACGATGGGCGGGAAAGCGCCGGCCGCCCCGCCGATGACGATGTTCTGCGGCGTACGCCGCTTCAGCCACATCGTGTAGATGAAAACGTAGAAGCTGATTGACAGGGCCAGCCAAGCCGCCGCCATGGCGTTGGTCGCCAAGCCCAGCAGCATCACCGAAGCGGCCGAGAGCACGACTCCAAAGCCCAGGGCCTCGCCGGGCGCGATCTTGCCCATCGGCACCGGCCGCCGGCTGGTGCGATGCATGACAGCGTCGATGTCGCGGTCATACCATTGGTTTATGGCGCCGGCCGCCCCGGCCGCCACCGCGATGCAGAGCACGGTCGTGACGGCCAGCACCGGATGCAAGTGACCCGGCGCCAGCAACATCCCGATCGCGCCGGTGAACACCACGAGGGCCACCACGCGCGGCTTGAGCAAGGCCAGCCAGTCCCGCCACTCAACGCCAGCGGCCGCATAGCCTGCCGGCAGGGTGACAGCCTCCCTCATCGAACGCGCGGCAACTCTTCAAAGGTGTGGAACGGCGGCGGCGAGCTGACCGTCCACTCGAGTGTGGTGGCACCCTCGCCCCAATAGTTCGCCGGCACCGGAACCTTCGAGGTGAATGTGCGGAACAGCACGTAAAGGAAGATCAGGACCGAGGTTGCGCCGATATAGGAGCCGATGGAGGCGACGTGGTTCCAGCCGGCAAAGGCGTCCGGATAGTCAGGGTAGCGGCGCGGCATGCCAGCCAGGCCGAGGAAGTGCATCGGGAAGAACGTCAGGTTCACGCCGATGAAGGTGACCCAGAAGTGCACCTTGCCCCAGAACTCCGGATACTGGTGGCCGCTCATCTTGCCAATCCAGTAGTAGAACCCAGCGAAGATGGAGAACACAGCACCCAGCGACAGCACGTAGTGGAAGTGTGCCACCACATAGTAGCTGTTGTGCAAGATCTGATCGATGCCGGCGTTGGACAGCACCACGCCGGTGACGCCGCCGACAGTGAACAGGAAGATGAAGCCGACGGCCCACAGCATCGGCGTGTTCATCTCGATCGAACCGCCCCACATGGTGGCGATCCAGGAGAATATCTTGATGCCAGTCGGCACGGCGATGATCATCGTCGCCGCCATGAAGTAGGCCCGGGTATCGACGCTGATGCCGGAGACGAACATGTGGTGCGCCCACACGACGAAGCCGACGACGCCGATCGCCACCATCGCGTAGGCCATGCCCAGGTAGCCGAACACCGGCTTCTTGGAGAAGGTCGAGACGATGTGGCTGATCATGCCGAAGCCCGGCAGGATCATGATGTAGACCTCAGGATGGCCGAAGAACCAGAACAGGTGCTGGAACAGCACCGGGTCACCGCCGCCCTTGGGGTCGAAGAACGAGGTGCCGAAGTTGCGGTCGGTGATCAGCATGGTGATCGCGCCGGCCAGCACCGGAATTGCCAGCAACAGCAGGAAGGCGGTGACCAGCATTGACCAGACGAACAGCGGCATCTTGTGCAGCGTCATGCCCGGCGTGCGCATGTTGAAGATGGTCGTAATGAAGTTGATGGCGCCGAGCAGGGACGACACGCCCGCCAGGTGCAGCGCGAACAGGGTATAGTCCATGCCGATGTCCTGCGTGGCGGACAGCGGAGGATACAGTGTCCAGCCGGAACCAGCGCCCTGGAACAACCCAGCCAGCACCAGCAGGAAGGCCGGCACCAACAGCCAGAATGAGATGTTATTCAGGCGGGGGAACGCCATGTCCGGCGCGCCAATCATCAGCGGCACGAACCAGTTGCCAAACCCGCCGATCATCGCCGGCATGACAGTGAAGAAGATCATGATCAGGCCGTGCGCCGTGACCAACTGGTTCCAGGCCTGCCCGGTCGTGACGATGGTGTTGCCCGGCGCGGAAAGCTGCGCCCGCATGATGATGGACAAGATACCACCGGTGATCCCCGCGATAATCGCGAAGATCAGGTAGAGCGTGCCGATGTCCTTGTGGTTGGTCGAGAACAGCCAACGCTGGACGAAACCCGGCGCTTGGCCGTGATGCTCGTCGTGGGCGTGGTCCTGGATGGTGGCCGACATCGTCCGGAGTCTCCTGCGCTGCCTCGCCGGGGCGAGCAAGCATGTGGTCTGGCGTTATGGAGCGGCAACCGCCGCGTAGTGTTGCGTGCCCGGGCCGGCATCGCTGGCGAACTTGGTCTTGGCCTGCTCAAGCCAGGCCGTATACTCCGTGGGGGTCATCGCGTGGACATGGATTGGCATGGCGCTGTGGTTGGTGCCGCAAATCTGGTTGCACTCGCCATAGTAATCGCCCGGTTGATCCACTTTCATCCAGGTCTCGATCGTGTGGCCAGGAATGGCGTAGCGCTGCACGCCCAATGACGGGATGAAGAAGCTGTGGATCACGTCCGCACCCGTCGTGAGCACCCGGATGTTCTTGCCGGCGGGCACCACGAGGGGGTTGTCGACCGAGAGCCGGCGGATTTGGCCCTGATCCGGCCGGATGTCCTCGTTGGCGATCATGTAGCTGTCGAAGTGGATGTTGTCGCTATCGGGGTAACCAAACTCCCAGTACCACTGGTGTCCGGTGACCTTGAGCGTCATGTCTGCCTCGCGCGTCCGATCCTCGAAATAGACCAGGCGGAAGGAAGGAATGGCGATCACCACCAGGATCAGCACTGGCAGGACCGTCCATGCAACCTCGAGCAGCGTGTTGTGGCTGATACGGCTTGCGACGGGGTGCCGCTTGGCGCTGAACTTCCACATCACGAAAAGCAGCAGCGCCGCCACGAAGACTACCACGCCGATCATGAGCACGTTGACCAGGAAATGCAGGTCCTGGATGCTGGTCTCAACGGGGCTGTGGGACGGCTGCATGCCGATTTCCCACGGGCGAGGGGTCTGTGCCGCCGCGGGAAGGGCGCCAGCCAGGTTGGCTGCCAGGATGAACAGCGCGAACGGGCGCCAGGTCTGCTTCATTTGCCTCGAGTTCCCACAATCGGATCGTTCACGTCCGAGGTATCCGAGCGCCCCTGCCAGATCAAGGCCGGAACGCTGCCATCCCTAGTTGGGGAGACGAACCAGGGTGAAAAGCCCCAGCGGCGGAACCGTTGCGCAGACTGCGCGAACCATGTCCTCCGGGGGCAGCAACGCCTCCGTCTTGAAATCGGGATGCCAGCCGAGTTTCCGTCCGGCCGGAGCCATGGCGCGCTCGATGGCCAGCCGCGGTCCGCCGGTGGCGGCAAAATGGTTGACGAACAGCAGCGTGCCGCCAGGCTTCACCACCCGGCGCATCTCGGCCAGCAGTCGGCGAGGATTGGGCACCACGGACGCCACGAACATCGCAACGGCTATGTCGAACTGGCCGTCGGGGAAGCCTGTTGCTTCAGCATCAAGCTCTTTCAAGGCCGCGACGTTGGCGAGGGCCTCACGCTCCACTCGGCGACGCGCCCGATCAAGCATCTCAGCCGATAGATCGATTCCTGTGACCCGCTTGTCAGGCCTGTAATGCGGCAAGGCGAGGCCGGTGCCGACGCCGACCTCCAGAACATCGCGGCCGGGCAAGGCATTGACGGCGTCGACGGCGCGGCGACGGCCTGAAGCAGAAACCCCGCCGAACACCATGTCATAGACCGAGGCCCAGCGGCGGTAGGCCGAACGGACTGACTCGGCGTCAAGTGTTGCTGCCTGGCGGCGCGGAGCCGCCAGGGTCGGTTGAAATTGAGGCGCCATGGAACCTAGCTACAAGCCACCCCTCTGCTGGGCAAGCCCTCAACGCGTTCCCTGGGCCTCACTCGGGGGCTGCGAGCCCGATGGCCGCCGCCCGGCCATTCTGCTGTTGCTCGATCTGGAACAGGATCTTCTGGCCCTCGCTCAGGTTGCGCAAACCGGCACGCTGCACCGCGCTGATGTGGACAAAAATGTCTTTGCCGCCGGTTTCTGGCGCGATAAATCCATAGCCCTTGCTCGGGTTGAACCATTTCACGATACCGGAGGTCATTGGATTGCCGTCCCCTGTTCAAGGAAACAGGCCAATGCGGCGCCCGCCCCGACTTAGCGCGATTTGCCGCGCGGCTTTCTGGAGATCGTTTCCAGTGAGCACAAAATAAGTCGCTATCTCCGGTAACGCAACGAAATACGAGTCGGGCCCGCGGTCATATCGTCAGGCTGCATCTTCCCGTCGATCCTTAATTTTGACATACGCCAATGACGCATGGCTTGGGCAGTATGGCTTGCCGGGAAGCGACTCTGCGTTACAGAAACGGAACGAGCGCGTGCCTGGCTCCCCAATGGGCCAGCAGCATTCCACCAGCCTACCCCGGTTGGGCCGAGCAACGGCATGCAAAACAGAAACTGGTTTGGGAGATGGCGCAACGCGCAACGGCTCGTTCTCCTGAACGGCCGGCATGGGCAGCAAGGTCGTTCCAATGACTCGGCGCACCGGCGCCGCCTTAAGAACTTCACCCGCCAGGGCGCGCCGTATCGGTGATGGCCGAGCCGCGAGAACAAGACGGTGAGCCTTACCCACTACGGCATTCTTTGAAACCCCGATGCGGCGACCAATTTCCGCCGTGGAGTGGCCCTCCATCCAAAGCGCCTTCAATTGTTCAATGACATCATCTGTCCAATCCATAGCTGGTGCCTTTTCCTGAGATGACCGCAAGATACGGTAATCCTTTGGGATACTGAGAGCCAGACTCGGCAATCAAAAACTTGTGGGTAACTGTCAGGAAGCCACTACAGCTTGTGGGTAAACCTCGACCTGCCTGCAAGGACGGGAGGTATGTGGGAAAGCGCACCCTCAGCCAGGCTGGATGCGGCTTGCCGAGGCGACACCTTCCCTTGGAGCGCCACGGGAAGTCCGCGGTGCTCGATGCGCGGCAAAAAAGTCTTCAGGGCGGCGGAGTGGCATTTGCACTCTGCCGTCCTGGATAAGGCTACGGAAGGTTAGCTGTGGTGGACGGTTGTCTCGCGCACTGTGGCCGTGGGTGGCATTGGGGCGGCAGTGCCGGGAGCGGCGATGGTGCCGGATGGGCGTTCTGCTGTCGCCTCCATGGAGGCATCGTCCTCGGCCATGTTCTTCTTGAACGACTTGATGCCTTTGGCAAAGTCGCCCATCAGGTTGCTGACCTTGCCGCTGCCGAACAGCAACAGAACAACCACCAGCACGATCATCCAGTGCCAGATGCTTAAACCACCCATCGATTCCTCCTGGCGGGACGGACGGTCCCGCGGACGTGCCTCAATCTCACCCTCGGGACGGACCGCAGCCCATTCCCGCTTCATGGCAGATGGCGGCGGGTTGGCCGGGGTTCAACCATGGGCCTTGAGCAGCCCCCGTGCCTCTGCCGCGTCCATTGCAATCTGTTGCCGCAGCTCCTCCAGCCCTGTGAAGCGCCGCTCCGCTCGCAGAAATGCGTGCAGCGACACGTCCAGCTCCCGTCCATACAGGTCCGCTCCGAAGTCGAACAAATGCGCCTCCACCCGGCTGATCGCGCCTTCCACCACAGTCGGGCGACGACCGATGTTTGCGACACCGGGCACCACGCGGCCATCCACCGCCGCTGTCACCGCATACACCCCGCGCGCCGGCTCTAGCTGGCGGCCGAGGGCGATGTTGGCCGTCGGAAAGCCGATGGTGCGGCCGCGCGCATCCCCGTGCGACACGATGCCGCGGATGCTCCACGGCCGGCCTAGGTCCGCGGTGGCGCGCTCGGGGTAGCCGTCCTGCAAGGCGCGGCGGATGCGGGTCGAGCTGATCGCGCCCTGCGCATCCACCAGCGGCGGCACCACGGTCAGGCCCATGCCATACGCTTCCGCCCGCTCGGCCAACATCGCGAGGTCTCCGCCGCGGCGGTGGCCGAAGGCGAAGTCCGGCCCGCAGGCCAGGTGGACGGCCCCCAGCGCGCCCTGCAGCACCTCCGTCACGAACTGGTCTGCCGTGAGTAGGCTGAACGCCCGGTCGAACGCGACCTCGACCACGTGGTGCACGCCGAGCCGGGCCAGCACGTCGGCGCGCGCAGCCGGCAGGGTGAGGCGGAACGGCGGGTCGTCCGGACGGAACAGCTCGCGCGGGTGCGGCTCGAAGCTCAGCACGGCCAGCGGTGCATCCGGCCGCGCCGCGTGGGCGCTGGCCAGCACGTGGGCATGGCCGCGATGCACGCCGTCGAAGTTGCCAAGCGCCACCGTCGCGCCCCGCGCCTCTGGAGGCAGTGCTCGCCAGTCCTGGTATCGCTGCATCGCCTGCCCCCTCTGGCGTTGTCGCGGCGGCGGCCACGGTTGGCAAGGGGCGGGGCGATGCCGTAAGGCCGAGGCCTGCCACGACCGGACGCCCTGCCATGGACCGCCACGCCGATGCTGCCGCCCTGCTGCTGAGCGCCTGGCGGGATCCATCGCAGAAGCTGCATGCCCTGCCCAGCGTGCTGGCGCCGCAGGACGAGGCAGCGGCCTACGCGGTGCAGCGCCGGGTCAGCGCGCAGTTGGGAGCGATCGGCGGCTGGAAGGTGGGCGCGCCCGGCCCGGACGGTCCGCCCAGCAGCGCACCCTTGCCAGCCAGCGGCATCCATCCCAGCCCGCACCGCGCTCCGGCCAACGCCTTCGCCCTGCGCGGGGTCGAGGCCGAGATCGCCTTCCGCCTCGGCGCGGACCTGCCGCCCCGCGGGGCGCCCTACGGCCGCGCGGAGATCGTCTCGGCCATCGCCTACTGCCTGCCCGCCATCGAAATCCTGGACTCGCGATTTGCCGATCCGTCCGTCGTGGACCCGTTCTCCCTGCTGGCCGACAGCCTGAGCCATAGCGGCCTGGTGTTCGGCGCGCCCGCGGCGAACTGGCAGGGCATCGACTTCACCCGGGAGGGCGTGCGCGTGCTGGTGGACGGGGCGGAGCTGAAGGCCGCCACGGCCAACCCGGCGGGCGACATGATCCGCCTCATCCAATGGCTGGCGGACACGGGCGCGTGCTGGGCGGGCGGGCTGAAAGCCGGGCAATACGTCACCTGCGGCTCCTGGACCGGCAAGGACTTCGTGGCCCCGGCCGCCCAGGTGCAGATCGAGTTCGCCCACGCCGGCCAGGCCGCGGTGGAGTTCGCGGCATGACGGATGCGCTCATCGTCGGCACCGGCCCAGGCCTGTCCGCCTCCTTCGCCCGCCTGCTGGCCCGGCGCGGCCACACCGTGGCGCTGGCGGCGCGCGACGTGGGCAAGCTGGCGGCGCTGGCGGCTAAAACAGGGGCCACCCTGCACGCCTGCGACGCCGCCGACCCGGCGGCGGTGGCAGCCCTGTTCGACGCCGTCGGGTCCCCCGGCATCGTGCTCTACAACGCCAGCGCCCGCATCCGCGGCCCGTTCGCAGAGCTGGACCCGGCGGCGGTGCGCCGCACGCTGGAGGTGACGGCGTTCGGCGCCCCCCTGGTGGCGCACCAGGCGGCCCGGCGGATGCTTGCGGCGGGGGGCGGCTGCATCCTGCTCACTGGTGCGTCCGCCGGGGTAAAGGGCTACCCGCACTTCGCCCCATTCGCGATGGGCAAGTTCGCCGTGCGCGGCCTGGCGCAGTCCATGGCGCGGGAGCTGCACCCACAGGACATCCACGTCGTCCACGTCGTGGTGGACGGCGCGATCCGCAGCTCCGGGCGCGCCGAGGCGTCGCCGGACAGCCATCTGGACCCGGACGCCATGGCCGCGGTGATGGACCAGCCGCGCTCGGTCTGGACAGACGAGATCGCGGTGCGCCCCTGGGTCGAGCAGTTTTGAAACCCGGCTTGCGCGTCGCTCGTTGCAGAGGGGTGAACGCGGGAGCGCCGGATGCTGACCAGAACGGCCATCTACGAGGGTGAAATCCACGCCGGCCAGGAGGAAGAGTTCTTCCGCCGGGTGCAGGAGGAGCTGGAGCCGATCTGGCAACGCTTCCCCGGCGTGCTGGCCGTGCGGGTGCAGCGCACGCGGTCGGCAGACCAGGATGCGCGGCCGATTGTGATGATCCTGGAGATGGACTTTCCCGACCAGGACACCATTGACGCCTGCCTGGCGTCCCCGATCCGCCCGGTGGCGCATGACGCGACCATGGAGGTCATGAAGCTGTTTGATGGGCGGTTTTATCACCTGGTCACGGAGGCGAAGGCGCTGCCACCTGTGGATCAATAGCATAGGCCACTTAAGCATAGGCCGCTTGCAGGACCTCACCTCGGTTAAGACATAAATCTTGCACAACGGCGCTTGCATCGGCAGCGCCGTTTAAATGGAGTGCATGGATGAACTGATGTTTTCCAAACATTGTGAGCAGCCTGAAAACAGAATCACCTAATTCGCAACTTAATATGATTTATTTGGGGAGCTGCCCTGGCTTTGAGGCCAGCTTCGACTGCGGCAATAATTGCCGATGAGGGTGACAACCGCCCTGCGCATCATGTTTAGAGCTTGTTTGGGTCGGTTCATATTGCCTTGACGTGAGCTGGGCTTGGATTGATCACGGCCTCGACACCGGACAGCACGACGACGCAGGCAAGCCGGGCGGCGGACACGTCCAGGCGGCCTGCACGGTCGCGCAGCAGTTTGCCCTAATGTTTAAGCTAGCCGAAGCTGCGCTTTACGACCCAGCGGCGCTCAAGCACGACAAAGCCCTTCTGCTCGGGGTCGCGCCCGACCACGCGGCGGCGCATGCCGTGATAGTCGCACCGCGCCTGGCAGCGTTCGGCGGTGAACGCCCCGTCCAGCACCGCCTCGCGCAGGCTCAGCCACGCCTGCTTGCCCCCGGTCAGCGTCTCCAGGCAGTCGCGGTCCTGCACGCTGCCAGGCACGACGGCCACGGCCAGCCAGGCGCCGTCCGCGTCCACGAGCGTCACGCGCTTGCGCCCGAGCACCTGCTTGGCCGCGTCACAGCCGCGCGGCCCGCGCACCGGGATGCAAGGAACCGACTGCGTGTTGATCACGGCCAGGCGCGGCGCGGGCTTGCGGCCCCTGCCCCGGCGGCGCAGCCCCGCGACATGGCGAAGCAAGGCGTCGAACAGGCACAAATCCAGCCATCGCCGAAACCAGCCATGGGCCGTGCGCCAGTGGACCAGCCCAGGCGGCAGCGCCCGCTTGCCCCCGCCCACCCGCAGGTGCCAGGCCAGCGCACCATCACCGCCGCATAGGACATCGCCGCCTCGCTGGGCGGCGGGTCCGCCCGCTCAAGCCATCGCGCCACCAAGCCAACGGCCTGCATCGACACAACCTCCTTCAGGCACGCGTCATGACAGGCCCAATGCACCCTGCTCCACATCTCTCCCTCACCCCGCCCTGCCAGGCGGTTCCTGTGATCACCAGGAGATTAGACGAGGACCAAGCGCAAAAACGCACTCAAACAGGCTTTGAGTGATCTTGAGGTCCTTGGCGGGCTGGAGGAAAGTGATGCCCTTGGCGTGGCTCGCCATCATCCAAATAGCCATAAACCACTTGCAGAGCGGCAGCTTCGTATCCTCGAAGATCGTCCCGACCTTGATGGAGAACCGCTGGCGGCAATCGCCGCACTTGTGGGTGCGGTTGTCCGAAAAGTATTAAACCTTGGCGCTGCCGCAGTGCAGGCAGTAAGCGCCGTTCTTCCAACAAACGGCCCAGAGATGGTCGGGGCAGACCTATTCGTCGCTGAACGTCTCCATCACGCTCATCAGGCTGTCGAACTGCTGGTCCATGTAGCCAACCACCCCATCATGCAAATTAGGTCAAGCACATATACAACTGACCTTGTATTAGACTGTGGGAACAATAAGTGACTACTTACTGATTTGAGCCAGCCTTTCGTCCTTGCGCGCGCTACCGGCGCTGCTACCTACCCAGTAGCTCACGACCGATGTCGCCATGGCAGCCAAATTACCAAGCAGCAAATTTGCGGCTGTTTCACTCCCTGCAGGCATCCCATGTGTCAGTACAAGGGCCATGACGACAACGAAGGTTAGCAAAACAATTCCCGAGATGACAGGCGCCGACCATGCAATCGCTGTTTTCTGGCTATTAAGCATGATCATCTGTGCTCGAGCATCGGCGACATCGCGCATGGCAGCTGAGATTTCAGCAAGGTCATCCAACCGAGAAGCCTGCTCAAGTTCTGCCGCCATTTGCGCCAGCTGCATGCGAAGCTGTGCTGCGATAGTCGGATTTTGCTGCAGGACAGCCGTGGCGGCTTCGGCATCCGCAGTGCCAGTCGCGTCAGTAATAGCTTTTCCAACAGCGATCGTGGTTTTCTCAGCCGAATTTCCAAATAGCCACCGAGCAATCTCGGGAGCGACGGTCAACGCGATTGGAATCAAAGCCCCCATTAGGGTTCTCCATAAGTAATAGATGTATAAGCTAAGCTACAAATTCGACGCGCCCAACCCAAACCGAAAACACGCCAAGTTGGTAAACTCGCCATCCAAGTAAGACGCTGAGCTTGAAACTCAGCGCAAATATTAACTCCCTTGCCGGAAGCTGCAGCTATTGTCTGATCACCCAAAATGCCGTCGGCAGCACACTGAGCGGCCACTTGCAGCCAACGTATCGATCGGGTCGCGCCGCAATTCACTGCGGCGTCAAACACCAGTAACGCAAGAGGTGATGGAAGGTCATTACCACGGATAGTTGACCAGTATTTTTCTTTATAAATATCTCTTGCCATACCTAATGTCAGATTGACTATATCAAGGTTAGGATGATCTGCAGCAGCGATACCGTATCGCGTACCTCGGCATACACCTTGACCACAAACACCACTGGTCCAATTACCAGGATCTGCTGGGTTATTTGAAAAATCACCCTCTTCACCGATGACAACCTTAAAAGCACTCTCGAAAGCGTTCATGGTTTACCTGCCAAGATGTGAATAGGAATATTACTACTTTCTCGAATTTGCGAACGAAAGAAGTTTGGCAATAATGAACAGTGTTCAACGGTTTTGGACCAGTAATACCATTGACCAGGCCAGACGCCAGGTGGAACTGGAATTGAAAGAATTAATCTTTGTCCCTGCCCTATATCAGTAAGTGTTGTGGAATTACTCATAAGCGGGTAAAATAGTTTTACGCGGTCTCCATTATTTTCAACCCAAGTCCAAAGCCAATGCGAAGTTTCTGAGGGACAATCGCGGATACGATCAAGATTGATATACAAATCTATATGGCCATTGTAAGCTACGGGAGAGTCAATCTCGTGCTCATCATGCACGATTACAGGGGCACCCCGATTATTCCAGATAATAAGTGTCTGTCCGGAAGGTTTCTGGGTCCGATGAATCGGTTGTGATTTGCCCGGCTCGGCATCGATTTGCTGCAAGTTCGTCATGTGGACCGATGAGAATCGCGGCCGTTATGACCGCAGCCGCCTCCGTTACCCCAGCGATCTGACAGATGCCGAGTGGGATTTGATCAAGCTGCTCATCCCACCGTGCAAGCGGGGCGGTCGTCAACGGACGGTCGATCTGCGGGAGGTGGTGAACGGCCTGATGTATGTGCTGAGCACCAGCTGTCAGTGGCGGGCGGTGCCGAAGGATCTGCCAGCGCGCAGCACGCTGCATGACTACCTTGGCCTTTGGCGATGGAACGGCACGCTGGACCGCATGCACCACACGCTCTACGTCGCCTGCCGCGAGCAGATGGGTCGAGAAGCCAGCCCGACCGCCGCCATCGTCGATAGCCAAAGCGTCAAGAGCGCCGAAAAAGGGGGGCCTCGATCGATCCGCACGGCTTCGACGCCGGCAAGAAGATCAAAGGCAAGAAGCGCCATGTGCTGGTCGACACCCAGGGTCTGATGCTCCACGCCATCGTGCATGCGGCCGATATCCAGGACCGCGACGGTGGAGGCTTGCTGATCGCGACGCTGTTCGGCCTGCACCCGTTCCTGACCCGGCTCTACGCTGATGCCGGCTACCAAGGACCGCGCTTTGCCGGCGCGGTGAAGCGGGCCATGGGTCAGCTGCAAGTCGAGATCGTCAAACGCTCCAAGCTGCACCGCTTCGTGGTGCTGCCGAAGCGATGGCTGGTCGAGCGCACCATCGCTTGGCTCAACCGATGCCGCAGGTTGGCCAAAGACTGGGAGAACCACAGCCAAAACGCACTCGCCTTCCTGCGGCTCGCCTCCATCCGCCTCATGCTCAGGAAACTATGCAATCCAGCATGAACCTTCCGGACAGACTCTAAGACCATAACCGAATGTGCAGCCGATCAGAAGTCCAGATAGGCCAGCTAAAATATTCTGACGGCGCACAAGACTACGAACTAATGACCCAAGAAACGCTTTCATTGCGGATGCCTTGCTATAGTCGCAAGCCAAGTAAGCGCGCTGATAATCATGCCTACTACTCCACCCACTATGGCCGTCACGAGTGACTTGGACGCCTCTGTCCTACGAATTTCTAACGACTCCCGCTGTCGGCGGAGGAAGCGAAAATCGTCACGCATATCATTCAAATCGTCCATCTCCGTAATATCGACTCCTAGAAGACGAAACGTATCAGTAATTGAACGTATAGCGGCATGGTCAGCAGCTTGCTTGGCCAGAGTTTCCAGTGATGGGCTAAGGTCTTCATGCATCGGGGCTAGCTATCCTATGGCGATTTCCGAGCGAATGGAGTTGAATGGCTTGCACAGCTCGGGCGTAATCTGATTCACCCTGCTGACTGGGTCGGAGACCAGTAATAATGGCCAAGATATTGTGTCTGAGGGACATGACGCGCATGGCTGGTTGGCCAGCGTGCTCCACGCGTGGCAA
>CAXTJU010000016.1:0-52049 GCA_964244655.1 uncultured Acetobacteraceae bacterium
CCGCGGCGCCGAGCAGCCGGGCGGCGCAGGCGGCCAGCGCGCCGGGGCCGGCCAGCAGCCAGTCCCGCCACTCCGCCACCGTGGCCAGCTCCGTGACTTCCCGCGCGTCCAGCACGGACAGCAGCGCCGCCGGGTCGAGCGCGCCGGACTCCAGCAGTGCGCCGAGCGGGGTCGCCACCTCGTGCGTCTTGCGCGCGCCCTCGATCACCTCGCGCCACCATTGCAGGCGGATCAGCGCGATCATCGGCTGCTGGGTCGCCTCGTGGGCGCGGGCGGTCTCGTGGTTGAAGGCGTAGAGGGTGAACAGCGCCTCGCGCCGCTCCACCGGGGCGAACAGGGCGGTGAGGAAGCGGTCCGGATCAGCGCGGCGGACGATGGCGCCAACCGGCGAGAGTTGGCCCGGCGAGTCAGGAGGGGGCTGGGTCATGCAACGAAGATGGGGGCTGGCGCGCTAGACAGGAAGGAACCCGGGCCCGATGGTCTGGCCGAGCCTCAAGGAGACCACCATGGCGTTTGAACTTCCCCCCCTGCCGTACTCGCACGCGGCGCTGGCCGCGCAGGGCATGTGCCAGGAGACGCTGGAGCTGCACCACGACAAGCACCACCAGGCGTACGTGACGGCGCTCAACGGCTTCGTCGAGAAGGACCCGGCGCTGCAAGGCAAGTCGCTGGAGGACATCGTCAAGCACACCGCCGCCGAGGGTGGCCCGGTGTTCAACAATGCCGGCCAGCACTGGAACCACATCCTGTTCTGGCAGGCGATGAGCCCGACCGCGGCCGGCAAGGTGCCCAGCAAGCTCGGCCAGAAGATCACCGAGGACCTTGGCGGGATGGACAAGTTCAAGGAGGCGTTCAAGGCCGCCGCCACCACGCAGTTCGGCTCCGGTTGGGCCTGGCTGGTGCAGGGCGCGGATGGCAAGCTGAAGGTGACCAAGACGCCGAACGGCTCCAACCCCGTGGCCACCGGCGACGGCACGGCGCTGCTCGGCATCGACGTGTGGGAGCACAGCTACTACCTGGATTTCCGCAACCGCCGGCCGGACTACGTGACCAACTGGTTGGACAAGCTGGCGAACTACGAGTTCGCGGAAAGCCTGATGGCCTGAACCGGCCATGCGGGCCGCCCTCGTTCTGTGCCTGGCGCTCGGCGGCTGCGGCGTGAAGCTGGGCGGGCCGTCGCTGCTGTCGGGGCAGTCGCCGGCCGCCGCCGAGGCGGCCGGCAGCGAGCCGCAGCCGGCGGGCGGCTTGCCGCCGGGTGCGGCGGGGATCGGGCGGGGGCCGAACGCCACGGAGCCGAACCGGCTGAGCGCCACGTTCCCGACGCCGTTCTGAGCAAGGCCAGGGCTCTGCCCTGGACCCGGAAGGGAACGAAGCCCCCTTCACTCCAGGAGTGCAGAGGGCGACCGCCCTTTGCCGGGGTTTGGGGTAGAGCCCCATGCTTCTATATGACCGCCATGCCCCCTCCCCTGCTGCTGTTGCAAGACATCCGAGCCACCCTCGGCACCCAGGCGCTGCTTGACGGCGCCGCGATCGGCGTCAGCGCCGGCGAGCGCATCTGCCTCGTGGGCCGCAACGGCTCCGGCAAGTCCACCCTGCTCAAGATCGCCGCCGGCATGATGCGCCCGGATGGCGGCAGCCGCTTCGTGCAGCCCGGCGCCACGGTGCGCTACCTGCCGCAGGAGCCGGACCTCACCGGGTTCGCCACCACGCTCGACTACGTGCAGGACGGCCTCGGCCCGGGCGACGACGAGCACCGCGGCCCCGCCCTGCTGGACCGGCTCGGGCTGACCGGCGCCGAGGACCCGGCGAACCTCTCCGGCGGCGAGGCGCGGCGGGCGGCACTGGCCCGCGCGCTGGCCCCCGCCCCGGACCTGCTGCTGCTGGACGAGCCGACCAACCACCTGGACCTGCCCGCCATCGAGTGGCTGGAGAAGGAGCTGGCGTCGTCGCGCGCCGGCATCGTGCTGATCAGCCACGACCGCCGCATGTTGCAGACCGTGGGCCGCACCGTAGTCTGGCTGGAGGGCGGCATCACCCGGCGCATGGACCGCGGCTTCGAGCACTTCGAGGCCTGGCGCGAGGAGGTGGCCGAGCAGGAGGCGCGCGACCGGCAGAAGCTCAACCGGCAGATCGTGCGCGAGGAGCACTGGATCACCTACGGCGTGACGGCACGGCGCAAGCGCAACGTACGCCGGGTGGCGGAGCTGGCGGGGCTGCGGGCCAAGCGGCGGGAGATGGGCGGGCCGGGCGCCGGGCTGAAGATGGCCGCCGCCGAGGGCGAGATGAGCGGCAAGCAGGTGGTGGTGGCCGAGCACGTCAGCCGCTCGTACGGCGAGCGCCCGATCGTGCAGGATTTGTCGCTGCGGGTGCTGCGGGCGGACCGGCTCGGCATCATCGGCCCCAACGGCGCCGGCAAGACGACGCTGCTGCGGCTGATGACGGGGGCGGACCAGCCGGACGCCGGCAGCGTGGTGCTCGGCACCAACCTGCAGCCGGTGACGCTGGACCAGCAGCGCGCGGCCCTCGACCCGGCGCGCACCTTGCAGGACACGCTGACCGGCGGCGACGGCGACCAGGTGACGGTGGCTGGGCAGAAGCGCCACGTGGTGGGCTACATGAAGGATTTCCTGTTCCGCCCGGAGCAGGCGCGCACCCCCGTCGGCATGCTGTCCGGCGGCGAGCGCGGGCGGCTGCTGCTGGCCTGCGCGCTGGCCCGGCCGTCCAACCTGCTGATCCTGGACGAGCCGACCAACGACCTGGACCTGGAGACGCTCGACCTGTTGCAGGAGCTGCTGGCCGACTATCCCGGCACCGTGCTGCTGGTCAGCCATGACCGCGACTTCCTGGACCGCGTGGTGACCTCGACGCTGGCGGCGGATGGCGGCGGGCGCTGGACGGAGTACGCCGGCGGCTACAGCGACATGCTGGCCCAGCGCGGCGCGCCCGCGACACCCGACACGGTGCGCCCCGCCGGCAAGGTGCAGGCCAAGCCGGGCAAGGCGGCCAAGATGTCGTTCAAGGACAAGCAGGCGCTGGACACGCTGCCGGGCGAGATGGCGACGCTGGAGCGGCAGGTGGCGGCGTTGCAGCGCGAGCTGGCGGACCCCGACCTGTACCGCCGCCGGCCGGCCCGGTTCGCGGAGGCGACGGCGGCCCTGGCGGCGGCGCAGGACCGGCTGGGCAAGGCGGAGGAGCGTTGGCTGGACCTGGAGGCGCGGCGCGAGACGGCCGCGGCCGGCCGTTGAGCGGCGTGCCGGCCGCAGCCGCCGCGGCGGGCCTCCCCTTTCCGAACGCCCGCGCCATCCCCTCTTAGGGTCTCATGCTGGATCAACCCCGTCTCGCCCCGCCCATCCACGCCATCCGCTCCACCGACCCCGGCGCGCTGGGCATGATCCGCATCCTGCGCGGCAACGCGCTGGAGATGTGGGGCCGCCGCGCCTACGAGCGCCCGTCCATGGTCGGCAGCTTCATGGGCCGCATCCAGGTGCTGCTGAACGACCCGGACGCGATCGGCCACGTGCTGGTGAGGAACGCCGCCAACTACCGCCGTCCCGGCATCTCGCGCCGGGTGCTGGCGCCGCTGCTGGGCGACGGGCTGCTGCTCAGCGAGGGGGCGGCCTGGCGGCACCAGCGCCGCACCATCGCCCCCATCCTGGCGCCGCGCTCGATGCCGGTGCTGACCAGCCACGTCGCCACCGCCGCGGAGGAGTGCCTGCACCGCCTGGCCGGCCGCGAAGGCGTGGACTTGCTGCCGGAGATGCAGCGCACAGCGCTGGAGATCGCCGGGCGCTCGATGTTCTCGCTGGAGATGGCGCAGCACGGGGCGCCGATGCGCGCGCTGCTGATGCGCTTCGCGATGCAGCTGGCGCGGCCGAACCCGATCGACCTGCTGATCCCCCAGTCCATGCCCAGCCCGCAGGACGGCGCGCGCCGCCGCTTCCGCAAGGAGTGGACGGCGCTGATCGGCGGCATCGTGGACGCCCGCGCCCGGCTGCCGGCGGCGGATGGCCCGCGCGACCTGTTTGACATGCTAAAGGACGCGCGCGACCCGGAGACCGGCGAGAGCTTCAGCCGCGAGCAGCTGTGCGACCAGGTGGCGACCATGATCCTGGCCGGGCACGAGACCACGGCGCTGACGCTGTTCTGGTCGCTGAGCCTGCTGGCGCAATCGCCGCTGTGGCAGGAGCGCGTGGCGGAGGAGGCCGCCGCCCACCCGTTCGGCCCCGGGGACGCGGCCGAGGCGATGGCGCACCTGCCGGTGGCCAAGGCGGTGGTCAGCGAGGCGCTGCGGCTGTATCCGCCGGCGTTCCTCATCACCCGCGAGGCGGTGGCGCGCGACGTGGCCAACCGCACCATGATCCCGCGCGGCGCCACGGTCGCGGTGTCGCCCTGGGTGCTGCACCGCCATGCGCTGCTGTGGGAGGACCCGGCGGCGTTCGACCCGGGCCGCTTCATGCCGGGCGCGCCCCCGCTGCCGCGCTTCGCCTACCTGCCGTTCGGCGCCGGACCGCGCATCTGCGTCGCCGCGCAGTTCGCGCTGGCGGAGGCGGTGCTGGTGCTGGCCAAGCTGGTGGGGTCGCTGCGGGTGACATCCGCGGACGTGGCGCAGGTAAAGCCGGTGGGGCGGGTGACGACGCAGCCGGACCGGCCGGCGCATTTTGCGCTGGCGCGGCGGGGGCTGTAGCAGCACGGACTCCCTGATCCGGACCTGATGCCGCCATGGCTCGCCTACGCCCCGCGCTGCTGCCAGCGTTGCTTTGCGTCGCCCTCTTGCTCGTCTATGCCGGCCAGCTTCCGCTGGGGCGGTGGCAGACGGACGAGTTCCGCTATTTCGCTGACCAGCGGGCGCATGGCGTGCTTGCCCTGCTTGACCGGCTTCACGATTCGCCGCGCCCGTTCTCCGAGGCGCTGATCTGGCTGTATGGCTGGGCCGTCCTGCACTTCCACCGACCGTTCGTCAGGGCGGCGCTGGCCGTGCTCTGGGGCGGGGTGGCCGCGGTGTCCGTCTCCGCCGCCTGGGCGAGCCTGAACCGGTCGCCGGGCCGGCTTGCGGCCGCGGTCAGCCTTGGCATCGCGCCCATGGTGTTCGTCATGCAGACCGACCCGGTGACGGAGCTGTTCTACTGGCCGGTCGCTGCCGTCGCCTACCTGCCGATGCTGGCGGGCGCCGAGGCGCTGCTGTTCCTGCTGGCGGGGGAGCTGACGCCCCGGCGCAAGCGATGGTGCGGCGCGGCGCTGCTGGCCTGCGCGCTGAGCCACGAGATCGGCGCCGCGCTGGCGATCGGGTTCGCGATGGCGACCGCCCTCCGCGCCATGGCGGGCGGCCGCGGCGTTGGAGGCCGCAGCGCCTGGGAGGCATGGTGGATCGCGCCAGCCGTGGCCGGGCTTGCCGTCATGGCTAGTCTGGTGCTGTTCCGGTCGCAGGCGATCGACCTGGGGGCGGACGCCAAGCCGTACCATGGCCAGTTGCTGGCCTCCATCGGCATGACCTTGCGGCAATTGCCGCAGGACGTGGCGATGATCGGCGACTCTGGCGGCGGCTCCGGCGCCGGCTGGGCTGCGGCCTGCGTCGGGCTGGGGCGCAAGATCGTGTTCGCGCTGGGGTTCGCGCTGGTTTGGCGGCGGGCCGGACAGGTGCGGCCGGGCGCGTGGCTGTGGGGCTTCGCGTTCGGCTTGGGGGTTGCCGCGTTCTTCTCCATCCTCGCCGCCTACTATCATTACGGCGACCTCTGCTGCGAGCGGCAGGCTGCGGCGCGTGGCTGGCTTATCGACCTGGCTTTCGTGGTGGCGGCCATGACTGCCCTCACGCGCTGGCCGGGCCATGCCGCCCCGCGCCTGGCCGGCTGGCTCGGGCCGCTCCTGCTGGCCGCCTCGCTCCTGCCCACGGCGGCGCTGGTGGAGGCGACCCGCTGGAACTACGGCATGCTCGCGCTGGCCGAACAGGCGAAGGGCCGGACCTGGGCCTCGGGCCTTGCGGCAGGCAGCCGGGAGATGCTGTTCTACCTACCGCCCGACAACGAGAACAAGCTGGAGATCCACGGCACGTCCGAGCCTATCGCCACCTATGACCTGGCGCATGGCGCACCGGAAATGCTTGACGCGGCCGGGCGCTTCTTTGGCAAGGCTGTCGTGACGACCTGCTACGCTTGGCAGAAGGACAAGTCCGTCCTGATCGACGGCCGCCGCTTCATCCCCGCCTGCCCGCCGCATGACGGCCCGCCAGACATCATCTGGAACCCGGCGGGGGAGTAGCCGCCGCGCGAAAGCCACTCGACAACGCCGCCGCCCGGGGGAACAACACACCCAACGCACGGAGGCGACGATGGACCGGACCCAGACGCACGGCTTGCAGGTGGCGAAGCCGCTTTACGACTTCATCGCGGCCGAGGCGCTGCCCGGCACTGGCCTCACCGCCGACGGGTTCTGGTCCGGCTTCGCCGCGATCGTGCATGACATGGCGCCGCGCAACCGCGCCCTGCTCGCCCGGCGCGACGAGCTGCAAGGCCAGATCGACGCCTGGCACGCGGAGCAGAAAGGGGCGGAGATCGACCCGGCCACTTACGAAGCGTTCCTGCGCGGCATTGGCTACCTGCTGCCGGAGCCGGAGCCGTTCAGCGTGCAGACCGGCGGGGTGGACGCGGAGATCGCCAGCATCGCCGGGCCGCAGCTGGTGGTGCCGGTCAGCAACGCGCGCTACGCGCTGAACGCCGCCAACGCCCGCTGGGGCAGCCTGTACGACGCGCTGTACGGCACCGACGCGATCGACGAGGCGGGCGGGGCGGAACGGGGCCGCGGCTTCAACAAGCTGCGCGGCGACAAGGTGGTGGCCCGCGCCAAGGCGTTCCTAGACGAGGCCGTGCCGCTCGCCCATGGCTCGCACGGTCCCGTCACCGGCTACGCCGTCGAGCATGGCGCGTTGGTGGCGCAGCACCGCGGCGGGCAGACCGGGCTGGCCGACCCGGCGCAGTTCGCCGGCTACGTCGGCCCCGCGTCCGCACCAACCGCTCTGCTGCTCAAGCGCCATGGCCTGCATATCGAGCTGCTGATCGACCGCAGCCATCCGATCGGCGGCACTGACCCGGCAGGGGTGGCGGACATCGTGCTAGAGTCAGCCGTCACCACCATCATGGACTGCGAGGACAGCGTCGCCGCGGTGGATGCCGATGACAAGGTGGGGGTGTACCGCAACTGGCTCGGGCTGATGGACGGCAGCTTGTCCGCCACGTTGGAAAAAGGCGGCAAGACGCTGGAACGCAAGCTTTCCCCCGACCGCCGGTTCACCGCGCCCAACGGCGACGACATCACCCTGCCGGGCCGCAGCCTGATGCTGATCCGCAATGTCGGCCACCACATGTTCACCGACGCCGTGCTGGACGCGGATGGCGCGGAGGTCCCGGAAGGGATGCTGGACGCGGCCGTGACCGCGCTGATCGCGATGCACGACCTCAAGCCCAGCGCGCGGCGCAACAGCCGCGAGGGGTCCGTGTACATCGTGAAGCCCAAGATGCACGGGCCGGAGGAGGTGGCGTTCGCCGTCGAGCTGTTCGCCCGGGTGGAGCGGGTGCTCGGGGTGGCGCCCACCTCGCTCAAGATGGGCATCATGGACGAGGAGCGGCGCACCAGCGCCAACCTGGGCGCCTGCATCGCGGCGGCGAAGGACCGGGTGGTGTTCATTAACACCGGGTTCCTGGACCGCACCGGGGACGAGATCCATACCTCGATGGAGGCGGGCGCTTTCATCCGCAAGAACGAGATCAGGAACACGCCCTGGATCCGCGCCTACGAGGATCGCAACGTGGATTACGGCCTTGCCGCCGGGATGCGCGGGCGGGCGCAGATCGGCAAGGGCATGTGGGCCGCGCCGGACAAGATGGCGGACATGCTGGCGCAGAAGGTCGGCCACCCGCAGGCTGGCGCCAACACCGCCTGGGTGCCCTCCCCCACCGCCGCCACGCTGCACGCGCTGCACTACCACCAAGTGGACGTGGCGGCGCGGCAGCAGGCGCTGGCCCGGCGCCCCAAGGCGCCGCTGTCCGACCTGCTGACCATCCCGCTGGCAGACCGGCCGAACTGGGCGCCGGACGACGTGCAGGCGGAGCTGGACAACAACGTGCAAGGCATCCTGGGCTACGTGGTGCGCTGGGTGGACCAGGGCGTCGGCTGCTCCAAGGTGCCGGACGTGCATGACGTGGGCCTGATGGAGGACCGCGCCACCCTGCGGATCAGCAGCCAGCACATCGCCAACTGGCTGCGCCACGGCGTGGCCACCGAGGCGCAGGTGCACGAGACGCTGCGCCGCATGGCCGGCGTGGTGGACGCGCAGAACGCGGGCGACGCAGCCTACAAGCCGATGGCGCCAGGCTTCGACGGCCCGGCGTTCAAGGCGGCCTGCGACCTGGTGTTCCAGGGGCGCACGCAGCCGAACGGCTACACCGAGTTCATCCTGCACGCGCGCCGGCGGGAGGCGAAGGCGGCGTAAGCAAGGTCAGGGCTCCGCCCCGAGCCCCGCCAGAGGACGGGGTCCTCTGGACACCTGGCCCTGCCGCCAAGCTGGCGCTCAACCCGCCGTAATGCGCTCCGGGTGGGTGAACAGCTCGAACCCGTCGGAGCGCGCGATGGCGATGAGGGTGATGCCGGCCGCCTCCGCCACCCGGATGGCCAGCGCCGTCGGCACGGACACGGCGACCAGCGTGCCGATGCCCGCGTTCGCCGCCTTCTGCACCAGCTCCACCGACACGCGGCTGGTGAGCAGCAGCAGGCCGCTGGCCGGGTCCTCGCCGGCGCGCAGCAGCGCGCCGGTCAGCTTGTCGAGCGCGTTGTGGCGGCCGACATCCTCGCGCACCGCCAGCAGCCCGTCCCGCCAGAACCCGGCGGCGTGCACCGCGCGGGTCTGGTGGTTCAGGTGCTGGGCCGGCTGCAGGCTGGCGATGGCGGCCGACACCTGCGCCGCGGTCCAGCCCCGGCCGGGCGGCACGGCGGGGGGCGGGCGCATGGCGTCGGCCAGGCTGTCCATGCCGCACAGGCCGCAGCCGGTGGCGCCGGCGATCTGCCGCCGCCGCCGCTCCAGGGCGGCCATGCGCGCCGGCTCGATCCACATGCGCAGCTCGATGCCGAGCGGGGCGGGCACCACCTCCAGCTCCTCCAGCTGGTCCGCCGCGGTGATGACGTGCTCGGCCAGGCTGAACCCGGCGGCGAAGTCCTCCAGGTCGGACGGCGTGGCCATCATCACCGCGTGGGTGACGCGGTTGTAGGTGAGCGCTACCGCCACCTCCTCCGGCACGCAACGCTCGCCGGGGTCGGCGGCGTTGCGCCAGGCGGGGACGGTGGCGGCGGGCGGGACTATTCCGCTGCGACCTGTGACGGTTGCGGCAGCGTCGCCAGCAGCGCCGGCAGGCCCATCCGGGTGCAGAAATCGCCGAATCCCTCGTCTCCCTCGCGGTGCGCGGCCCAGGTGGCGAACAGCGGCTCCAGCGTGGCGCCGATCGCCTCCATCGGCACCTTCTCCAGCAGCTTGAACGACAGCCGGGTGCCCTCGAAGTCGCCGCCGACGAACATCGCATACTGGCCCGGCACGCGCCCGACCAGGCCGATGTCGCCGGAGTAGGAGCGCACGCAGCCGTTGGGGCAGCCGGTGATGCGCAGGCTGATCCGCTCGCCGGCCAGGCCGTGGCGTGCCAGGGCGGCCTCCACATCGGCCACGATGGGCAGGCGCACCCGCTCCGCTTCGGTGAGCGCCAGGCCGCAGGTGGGCAGCGCGGTGCAGGCCAGCGCCCAGCGGGACAGCGGGCTGAGCGCCTCGGTGAACACCGCGCCGTGGCCGCGCAGCAGCTGCTCCACCGCGTCCCGGTCCTCCGGGCGGATGTCGGTCAGCAGCACGTCCTGCTGGGCGGTGAACACGGGCTGGATGCCGAACAGCTGCACCGCCTCGCGCAAGCCGGCGCGCAGGCCGCCGGCGATGCGCCCCGAGCTGATTGGCAGCCCGAGCCACAGCTTGCCGTCGCCCTGCTCGTGCCAGCCGAGCAGCTCGGGGATTTGCAGCTTGCCCAGGTCGCGCACCGGCTGCAGCGCCAGGCCGTAGGTGTTGACCAGGGTGTCGCGCACCCAGTCCAGGCCGCGGTCGTCCACCACGTATTTCAGCCGGGCGCGGCGGCGGTCGGTGCGGTCGCCGTTGTCGCGCTGCAGGGCGATGACGGCCAGCGTCGCCTCCCACAGCTGGTCGGCGTTCACAAAGCCGACCGCAGTGGCGATGCGCGGGTAGGTGCGCGGCTTGTTGTGGGTCATGCCCTGGCCGCCGCCGACGTAAAGCTGGTAGCCGAGCAGGGTGTCGCCGTCCCAGGCCTGCACGAAGCCGAGGTCATTGGCGAGCAGGTCGATCGTGTTGTCGGCGGGGTGGATCAGGCCGATCTTGAACTTCCGCGGCAGGTAGGTGGCGCCGTACACCGGCTCCACCTCTGCGGGCGCCTCGGCGTCGCCCTCCTCGTCGAGGAAGATTTCGTAGTAGCTGCGGCTGTGCGGCAGCAGCTTCTCGGACAGTATCTGCGCGTCGGCCAGCAGGCGGGCGTGCACGGCGTCCCGGCGCGGGGCGGGCGTCACCATCACGTTGCGCACCACGTCGCCACAGGCGGCGTAGGTGGTCATCAGGGCGTAGTTGATGGCGGCGATCTCGGCCTTCAGGTCGCCGATGATGGTGCCGTGGAACTGGATGCCCTGGCGCGAGGTGATCTTGAGCGTGCCGTTGGCGTAGCGGGTGGCGATGCTGTCCAGCGCCAGGTACTGCGCCCCCGTCATCACGCCGCCCGGGGCGCGGACGCGGACCATGAACTGCCATTCCTTGTCCTCGCCCGCCTGCTTCAGCGCGGTCGCAGTGTCGCGGTCGAACTGCTCGTAGGTGCCGTGGAACTTGAGCAGGTTGTACACGCCTTCCGAGACCCCGCCGCGCGGGATGCCGGCGATCTCGGAGGCGACGGTGCCGCGCAGCCCGTGGCTGCCGGCCTTGAGCGTCTCCGCTCCCGTCAGCTTGGGGGGCAGCTTGGATACCTGGTCCATCTTACTTGCCCACCTCCACGTAGCGCAGATAGGGCTTCTTGGTCTCCCAGCCCTGCGGGAAGCGCTCCTTGGCCGCCTCGTCGGACACGCTCGGCAGGATGATAGCGCGCTCGCCCGGCTGCCAGTTCACCGGGGTGGAGACCTTGTGGCCATCCGTGAGCTGCAGGCTGTCGATGACGCGCAGGATTTCTGGGAAGCTGCGCCCGGCGGAGGGCGGGTAGGCGAGCATCATGCGCACTTTCTTCGCCGGGTCGATCACGAAGACCGAACGCACGGTGAGCGCCGGGTCCGCCTCGGGGTGGACCATGCCGTACAGGTCGCTGACGGTGCGGCCGGCGTCGGAGATCATCGGGAAGTTGACCTGGGCGCCGGTCACGTCGGCGATGTCTTGGTTCCACTTGCCGTGGTTGTCCAGGGTATCGACCGACAGGCCGATGACCTTGACGCCGCGGCGGTCGAACTCCGGCTTCAGCCGGGCGACCTCGCCCAGCTCGGTGGTGCAGACGGGGGTGAAGTCCTTGGGATGGCTGAACAGCACGCCCCAGCTCGCGCCGAGCCAGTCGTGGAAGCGGATGCGGCCGGCCGTCGAGTCCTGCTCGAAATCGGGGGCGACCTGGCCGAGCTGGATGCTCATCGGTTGATTCCTCGTTCGCTCTGGCACGCCATCACGCCTGCGTGCCGTGGCTGCAGCATATCACACCAGGATGGGGGGAATTGAAGGCCTGCTGGAGTGCGAAGTTGGCTGGCGCGGCGGCGACGGCCGCCCTGGCGCACGGGCATCCTTGCGGCCCTCTTTGGCGGCGTCCCTCGCCCATGGTAATGCTGCCGCCATGCACGATGCAGCCACCCCCCGCGCCGCGCCCGCCTCCGCCGAGCGGCCTGTTTCGACCGAGCTGTTCGCGGGGCTTTAGGTGAGCGTCGCCATCGCCGTCATGGCCAAGGCGCCCCGCGCCGGCCACTCCAAGACGCGCCTGTCGCCGCCGCTGCTGCCGGAGGAGGCGCGGCAGATGAGCGCCGCCTTCCTGCGCGACATCACCGAGAACATCCGGCTGGCCGGGCAGGACGCTGACATTGCCGGATACATCGCCTATGCGCCGGCCGGCATGGAGGGGCTGTTCGACGGCCTCCTCGCCCCTGGTACGCAATTGGTGCTGGCGGATGGCGAGGGTGACGCGCCGGAGGGGTCGCCAGAGGGCGTACATGGCTTCGGCCGCTGCCTGTGGCACGCGACGCGCGCGCTGTTCGAGCGCGGCCACCATGCGGTGTGCGTGCTGAACTCCGACAGCCCCACCTTGCCCACCGCCAGCCTGGTGCAGGCGGCGCGCGCCTTGCCCGCCGGGTCAGACCGGGTGGTGCTGGGGCCGGCGGAGGATGGCGGCTATTACCTGCTCGGCATGTCCGCCCCGCATGCCGGGCTGTATGGCGGCATCGCCTGGAGCACGGAGCGGGTCGCGGCGCAGACCCGGGCGGCGGCGGCCGGCATGGGCCTGCCCGCCGCCGAGCTGCCGCCCTGGTACGACGTGGACGACCGCGCCGCCCTCGGCCGCCTGCTGGCCGACCTGGACGGCGGGGCGGGGTATGCCGCCCCCGCCACCGCCGCCTGCGTGGCGCGGCTCGGCCTGCGGGCGCGCCTGGCGCCGTGACGGAGCGGCGGCGCTTCCTGGCCCTGGCCGCGGTCGGCTTCGTGTTGCTCGGCTTCGTGGTGGCGGAGCTGCTGTGCCACGAGCCGGGGGCGGTGGCCTACATCGGCTCCGATGACCGGCTGAGCCGCTTCGTCTCGCTCGAATGCGCGGCGGGGCTGGTGTATTTCGTGGCGGTCTGGCTGGTGCGCTCGGGCCCGCTGCCGCGGCGGGCGACGCTGCTGGTGCTGGGGCTGGCGGCTGCCATGCGGGTGATGCCGCTGGCCTGGCCGCCGTTCCTGTCGTCCGACTTGTTCCGCTACGTGTGGGATGGCCGGGTGCAGGCGCAGGGCATCAACCCGTACCTGTATCTGCCCGCAGCGCCGCAGCTCGCCTTCTTGCGCGACGACGAGATCTACATGAGCACCAACCGCTCGGAGGAAGCGCCCACCATCTACCCGCCGATGGCGCAGGTGATCTTCGCCGCCATCGGCCAGGTCTGGTCGTCGCTCGCCATGGTCAAGCTCGTGATGGGCGGGTTCGAGGCGGTGGCGATCGGCTGCGTGGCGGTGCTGCTGCGCCGGGCCGGGCTGCCGATGGCCGGGGTGCTGGTGTATGCCTGGAACCCGCTGCCGATCTGGGAGTACGCCGGCAACGGGCACATCGACGGCGCGAGCCTCGGCTTCATCGCGCTGGCGCTGCTGGCCGCCGCCTCGGGCCGCCGACAGGGGCTGGCCGGGGCGGTGCTGGGGCTCGCGATCCTGTGCAAGTTGCTGCCCGCCGCCCTGTTCCCCGCCTTCTGGCGACGCTGGGACTGGCGGCTGCTGGGCGGGACCGCCGCGGTGATTGTGGCGTTGTACGGCGGCTATGCCTGGGGCGCCGGCTGGCACGTGCTGGGCTACCTGCCCGGCTATGCGACGGAGGAGGGGCTGGCGACCGGCAGCGGCTTCTTCGCACTGCGGGCCTTGTCCCTGTTCGGCCCGCTGCCGGCCTGGGCGGGGACGGCCTACATGGCCGTCGCCGGCGCGTGCCTGCTGGCGCTGGCGGCGGCCTACGGCTTCGGTCGCCCGCTGCCCGCGGCGCCCGGCGCCCGCATCCTGGCCATCGGCCGCGGCGGCACCGTGCTGGCGGCGGCAACGACGGTCGCACTTTCGCCGCATTACCCGTGGTATCTGGGCTGGCTCTCGCTGCTGGCGTGCTTCGCCCCCTACTGGAGCGTGATCTACCTGTCGGCCAGCGGGGTGATGATGTACCTGGACCCCTATCACCGGAACAACATCTATCCCTGGCTCATCTACGGGCCATGTGTGCCGCTTGCCGTGATTGATGTCATCCGGGCCACCCGGCCCCGCGTAATGCCCACAAAGGAGTGCCGTTGATGTCGGCTACCACCCTGAAGGACCCGCGCCGCTACTTCGAGGCGGTCGAGGCGCGCGACGTGACGGCTGCGCCGCCGGTGTGCCTGTACTTGGAGACCACCAACCGCTGCAACCTGCTGTGCGAGACCTGCCCGCGCACCTTCGAGACGCTCGAGCCGCCGCAGGACATGAGCTGGGAGCTGTTCACCAAGATCGTCGATCAGTTCCCGTCCATCGCCCGCGTGGTGCTGCACGGGGTGGGCGAGCCGATGCTGGTCAAGGACCTGCCGCGGATGATCCGCTACCTGAAGGACCGCGACATCTACGTGCTGTTCAACACCAACGGCACCCTGTTGAATCCAAAGAAGTTCCAGGAGCTGATCGACACCGGGCTCGACGAGCTGCGCGTGTCGGTCGATGCCGCCGACCGCAAGACGTACCTGGCGGTGCGCGGCAAGGACTTCTTCGACCGCATCGTGCGCGACGTGGGCAAGTTCACCGCCTTCCAGGCCAAGGTTGGCTCCGCCACGCCGAAGGTGTCGATCTGGCTGACCGGGCTGAAGGAGACCGTGCAGCAGCTGCCCGAGTTCGTCCGCATGGCGGCGGGCATGGGCGTGCGCGAGGTGCATCTGCAACGCCTGGTGTTCGACGACGCCGGGTTCGGCATGGCGCGGGCGGAGAACAGCCTGTTCGAGCAGACCCAGGCGGAGGAGGAGCAGGCGATCGCCGCCGCCCAGGCCGTCGGCGCCGAGCTGGGCGTGACGCTGGACGCGTCCGGCGCCACCGAACCCGGCGTCAGCCTGAAGAACAGCGACGGCGAGCGCGCCTGGGCCACCTGCCGCCGGCCGTGGTCGCTGATGTACTTCACCGCGCACGGCCGCGCCCTGCCCTGCTGCATCGCACCGTTCAGCGCCCGCGGCTACAGCAACTACACGCTGGGCGACGCCACGCAGCAGAGCCTGCGCGAGATCTGGAACGGGCCGCTATACCAGCAATTCCGCACCGACCTGCTGGGCGACGCGCCGCCGAAGCCTTGCGAGAACTGCGGGCTGCGGTGGTCGCTTTAGGCGTCAGCGTCGTCATCCCGACGCTGAACGAGGCGGACGCGATCGGCGCCGTGGTGCGGGAAATCCCGCGCGACGTGGCCGCCGAGATCATCGTGGCCGACAGCGGCAGCCAGGACGGCACGCGGGAGGCGGCGCAGGCGGCCGGCGCGCGGGTGCTTGACCTGCGGCAGCGCGGCTACGGCCTGGCCTGCGCCCGCGCCGCCGCCGCCGCCGACCCGGCCAGCGACATCATCGTGTTCATGGACGGCGACGGGGCCGACCGGGCGGACGCCATGCACCGGCTGGTGGAGCCGATCCGCGCCGGCACGCATGACTTCGTCATCGCCTCCCGCACCCGGGGCGAGCGGGAGCCGGGCTCGATGAGCTGGCACCAGGTGCTGGCGGGCCGGGCGGCCGGCCTCGGCATGTGGGCGCTGTATGGCGTGCGCTACACGGACATGTGCGCCTTCCGCGCCATCCGCCGCTCCTGCCTGGAGCGGCTGGGGCTGCACGAGATGACCTATGGCTGGAACATCGAGATGCAGATGCAGGCCGCCCGCGCCGGCTTGCGCATCCTGGAGGTGCCGGTGCCATACCGCTGCCGCGCCGGGGGCGAGAGCAAGGTGGCGGGCTCCCTGCGCGGCACGGTGCGGGCCGGCTGGCGCATCATCGCCACCTTCGCCCGGGTCGCCGGGTCGCCGAAGCCGTGAGCCGGCTGGTCCTGGCGCTCGCGGTCGGCCTGGCGCTGTGCCCAGCCGCCCACGCCGCCTCGAACCCGGCGGCGGTGGCCGGCGACTGGTGGACGGAGGATCATGACGGCGTGGTGCAGCTGGCCCCCTGCGCCGCCGGGCTGTGCGGCAAGGTGGTCGGCATCACTCATTTCCCGCCGGACGGCTCCGTGCTGCGGGACAACCGCGGCCGGCCGCGCTGCCAGCTGCAGATCGTCCCGGATGGCCGGGTGGACAGCGACGGCGTTTGGCAGAGCCACATCACCAACCCCGATGATGGCAAGACCTACACGATCACGCTGCGGACCGAGCCGGACGGCCGGCTGCGCATGCGGGGCTACATCGGCCTGCCGCTGTTCGGCCAGACCGTGTTCTGGACGCCGTTCCGCGGCCACCTGACGCCGGACTGCCACATCCGGGATTGACCCGGCGGCGAGATGCCACGAATGGGAATGATCCTATTCACCTCGGCTTGAGAACCACCGTTGCCCTTCGACACCCTGCCCAAACTGAGCGTCCTGATCGGCGCCGACAGCCTCGCCTCCCACCGGTCCGGCGTTGGCCGCATGACGCTGGAGATCGCTCGGGCGGCGCGCGCCTCCGCCGAGATCGACCACACGGCGCTGTTGCTGGCCTGGGGGGTGGAGCGGGTGGAGCGGCTGGACCAGCTGGTCGATCCGATCGCGTTCCACCAGACGCCCAGCCAAATCCCGATTCCCTGGAAGGTGGCGGTCGGGCGGGTGCCGGGGGTGCAGCTGCTGCGCCAGGTCAAGCATGGCGGGGTGAACCGCAAGGTGCGGCTCATGGCGCGGGAGTGCCACGGCCGGCTGGTGTACCACGAGCCGAACATGATCGCCCGGCCGGTGTCGCTGCCGACGGTGGTGACCATCAACGACCTGTCCTGGCACCACGAGCCGTCCTGGCACCCGGCGGAGCGGCTGCGCTGGATCGGCCGCAACTTGCAGCAGACGTTGCGCCAGGCCAGCCGTTTCGTCGCCATCTCGCAGTTCACCAAGGACGCCGTGGTGCGCGAGCTGGGGGTCGCGGCCGAGCGGATCGACGTGGTGCCGCTGGCGCCGGCGGAGGAGTTCCGGCCGTTCAGCCAAGCCGCGGCGGCGGACACCCTGGCCCGCTTCGGCCTGGCGGATGGCGGCTACGTGTTCTCCATCTCAACCCTGGAGCCGCGCAAGAACTTCGACCGGCTGCTGGCCGCGCACCTGGGCCTGCCGCCGGCGCTGCGCCGGCGGGCGCCGCTGGTGATCGCCGGGGGCAAGGGCTGGGGCCAGGTGCTGGCCCGGCCGGAGGCGGACGCGGCGATCCAGGACGGCACGGTGCGGCTGCTGGGCCACGTCTCGGACGCGGACCTAGCGATGCTGTGCGCCCGGGCGGCGGTGTTCGCCTACGTGAGCCTGTACGAAGGTTTCGGCCTGCCGGTGGTGGAAGCGATGGCGGCGGGCGCGCCCGTGCTCGCGTCCAGCACCACCGCGGTCGGCGAGTTGGCGGCGGGGGCGGCGCTGCTGGTCGATCCGCTGGACGAGGCGGCGATCCGCGACGGGCTGCGCCGGCTGATCGAGGACGAGGGCCTGGCCGAACGGATGCGGCGGGCCGGGCTGGCGCGCGCCGCGGAATACACCTGGCAGCGCACCATCGAGTCGCTGCTGCTCAGCTGGAGGCAGGCGCTGCACTGAGCGCGGATGCCCCCGTCCCGCCGGAGCGTTCCAGCACAAGTTGGCTGCCGTGGGACTCCGCCGCGTCCGGCCGGTGGGTGATGGCCACGACGCCGGTGCCCGGCAGGCGCTGGCGCAGCATGGCGTACATCTCCGCCTCGCCTTGCGGGTCGAGGTTGGCGGTGGCTTCGTCCATGAACAGCCAGTCCGGCTGCAGCAGCAGGGCGCGGGCCAGGGCCAGGCGCTGCTGCTCGCCGCCGGACAGGCGCTGCGCCCAGGACATGTCCACGTCCAGCTCCTCCACCAGGCGGCCGAGCCCGGCGTCGGTCAACGCGGCGGCGATGGCGGATTGCGGGTAGGCGTCGATGGCCGCCGGGTAGCTGACGGCCCGGCGCAGGGTGCCGAGCGGGATGTAGGGCTTCTGCGGCAGGAACAGCGTGCTGCCCGCCGGCCGCTCCACCGTGCCGCGGCCGAACGGCCAGATGCCGGCCATGGCGCGGAACAGGGTCGATTTGCCGGTGCCGGAGCGGCCGCGCAGCACGGTGGTGCTGCCGGGCTGCAGCTGGAAGCTCACCTCGTCCAGCAGCACGGCACGGTTCGGCAGCTCCAGGTGCAGGTCCCGCACGGCGTAATCGCGCCCGGCGGCGGAGACGAAGGCGATGGCGCCTTGCGACGCCTGCATGGCGTCCAGGGTGCGGCCGAAGCTGGACAGGCGCGACACCGTCGAAGCCCAGTCGGCCAAGGTGCCGTAATTGTCCACGACCCAAGAGGCCGAGGCTTGCACTTCCCCAAAGGCGCCCACCACGCGGACGAGCGTGCCGTAGCTGAACTGCTTGGCGAAGTAGAGCGGCGCTGCGGCCACGAACGGGAAGATGCCGGCGACTGAGCTGTAGAAGTAGGTGAACGCGTTCACCAGCCGGTTGCGGGACATGATGCTGCGCCAGTTGGCGACGATGGCGCTGAAGCGGCGGGACAGGATGCGGCTCTCATCCGCCTCGCCGTTGTACAGGGCGATTCCCTCCGCATTCTCGCGCAGACGAACCAGGGCGTAGCGGAAGTCGGCTTCCAGGCGCTGGCGGATAAAGCTCAACCCGACTAGCGGCCGCCCGATCAGTTGGGCGAGCAGGGTGCCGACGACCGAATAGAGCAGCGCAACCCAAACCAGGTAGGCGGGGATGCTCACGCCGAACACCGTGATCGGGAAAGACAGCCTCCAGAGGATAGCAAGGAACGAGACCAGCGAGACGATGGTGGTGATGAGGCCGAAGCTGAGCACCAGGCCGCTTTCCACGAAGCTCGCGATGTCCTCGGCGATGCGCTGGTCCGGGTTGTCGTTGCCCAGCGTCTCGGCTTGCAGGCCGATGCGGTAGTAGGCGCGGCCGGACAGCCATTCCGCCTGGTAGTGCGCGGTCAGCCAGCGCCGCCAGCGGATTTGCAGCCATTGCCGCAGGTAGCGGCCATTGACCAGGATCAGCAGCGCCACGGCGATCACCGGCACGAAGCCTGGGATGATGCCGAAAAAGCCGTCCGGGCTCCGCTCATAAGTCAGCAGCAGGCGCAGGAAAGCCGGCTGGTCGTATTGCTGGAAGGCGTTGACCAAGGCGCCGTTGCTGGTGTTCAGCACCACGCTGACCTGGACCAGCAGGAAGTCCGCCGCCAGCACCACGGCCAGCAGCCCGTAGGCCGACCATCTCTCCTCGGAGCGCAAATAGGGCGAGGCGAGATACCACACGTCCCGCATGAAGCCGCCGAACCGGCGCATCAGCGGCCCCGCAGCCGGATCACGCCGCGCACGCCTGCCGGCTCGACCGGCTTGCCCTTGCGCAGGATGTCGATGCGGCCCGCCTCCGCCAGCGTGACGGCGGCGCGGCGCACCGCGGGCAGCAGCGCCTGCCACGCCGGGGACAGCGCGCGGGCGGCCTCGCTGGGGCAGATCGACTTGTCCGCGCCGCGCTCCGCCACGAGCCGCAGGATGGTGTCACAGATGAGGGCGGGATCGGGGATGCCTGCAACAGGCTGGTGAGACATGGCGCGGAAGCTGACGCATGACGCGGGGCGGTGCAAGGCGCGCCGGGCCAGGTTTACGCGTTGTCACATTTGCGCCGGGCCGGACCCTGCAAGGCCCTCGTTAACCATTGCATTCTAACCTGCGCCGCATAACGGAGCAGCCCATGCCCGACCCATCCAGCCGGCCAACGCCGGAGCGGCTTCAGCTGGAGCACCCCATGTTCACCGCCATGGGCCGGGTGCGGTTTTGCTCCGGCAGCGACGGGACGCCCATGATGCTGGTGCGCCTCGGCGAGCGGGAGGCGCAGATGCCGCTGCAATCGCTGCGCCGCCAATTCGACATCGGCCACGACACGCCGGACGGCCACATGCTGGACCTGATCGGCTCCGCGCTGGACTACGTGGCCTGCCTCAAGCTCGGTGACCGGCTGCCGGCCGAGGTGCGGACCGGCGAGGCGAGCTGGCAGCCCAGCCCGGCGCATGCCCGGCTGGCCACCGCCCGGCTCACCCTGGCCCTGCTGGCCTGGCTGCTGCCGCAGGCTGGATGGGGAGCCATGGCCCGGGACGAGGCGGCGCTGGCGCGCCTGGCCGATGACCCGGCGGCGCAAGCCGAGCTGGAAGCCGCAGCCGCCCGCGCCGCCGGGCCGCTCGGCCTGCCCGATGGCGCCACGGTGCGGCGGCTGGTGCGGGAGCTGTCGCACGAGTTCGCCTACATCGAGGCACTGCGCAGCCAGCTGCTCCACCCGGTGGAGGCGCTGTGCGTGCGGCTGGCGGGCCTGCGGGAGGACCGCAGGCGGCTGGCCGCGCCGCTCGACACGCTGTCCCAGGTGCACAAGCTGACGGAGCTGGCGTGCCGCGGCCTGCGCGAGCGGTTCGACGTGGTGGATGCCAGCGAGCGGGACGCGCGGGCCTTGCTGGGCGACGTGCCGGGCCAGCGCCGGGCGCTCCGCGCACAGCGCGACTGGATGTACCGCGAGCAGCGCGCCTGGGACCCGGTGCTGGCGCAATGGGGCAGCCCGGGCGAGTCCTCCGCCACCGAGGTCGCCGCCGTGCTGGCCGCCACCTACCGGTTCCTGGCGCCCCGCTTCATGCCGACCCACTCCTGGCAAGCGCCGCAGCCAGGGTCCCGGCAAGCGGGCTCCCCGGCCGGGGTCGCGTGGTGAGCCAAGCTGATGGCCAAGAACCGGCGCGGGCGGGACCAGGGCGATGATTGACACAGCCATGTGACTGGCTGGCTGGGAGAGGCGGCCATAGTGTCGAAGTGTAACAATCCGATCGGCCGCAGCATGACCCGCATCCGCTCCGTCGCCATCGGGCACGGCTATCGGACATCGCTGATGGCCGGAGGCGCTGCGTTCCTGGCGTTGTCCGCCTCCGCCACCGTGGCGCGGGCCGCGCCCGTCACATTCGGGTACAACGGCACCAACAGCACCACCGGGAGCATCGTGGACTACACCGTGCCGCAAACCGGCGCCTACGCCTTGTCCGCCATCGGCGGGCAGGGCGGCAGCGGCGGAGCATACAGCGGAGCGGGCGGGCTGGGGGCCGAGGCGCAGGGCGACTTCCTGCTGACTCAGGGCGAGGTGCTGCAGATCGCGGTCGGGCAAGCGGGCTTCACCGGATTTTTCAACAACACCAGCCAACCTTTCCCGGCAGGCGCCGCAGGCGGCGGCGGCGGCAGCTTCATCGTCGGACCCGGCAATGCGCCCCTGGTCATCGCCGGCGGCGGCGGCGGCGCGGCGAACAACCTCAACGGTGGAAACGCACTCACCGGCACGCAGGGCGGCGCGGGAAGCGGCGCCATGGGCGGCGCGGGCGGGAGCGGCGGGCAAGGCGGCACTGGGGCGTCCGGCGGCGGCGGCGGCGGATTCCTCAGCGCTGGAATGCAGCCTGCGGGCGGATATTTCTCTGTCAGCGGGAGCGGCGGCACGTTCCCCGGGCTGGCCGGGGGAGCGGGCGTGCTGGGCGAAACCAGCGGCGGCTATGGCGGGTTCGGCGGCGGCGGCGGCGGTGGCGACGGGGGCAGTCCCCTTGATGGCGGCGGCGGCGGCGGCGGCGGGTTCAGCGGCGGCGGAGGCGGCGGGTTCAACGCCAGCTTTTTTACCGGCGAGCCCGGCGGCGGCGGCGGGTCGTTCGACGCCGGGCTGGACCCGGTGCTGCTGGCAGGCATCGGCGCCGGCAACGGCTTGGTGACGATCACGCTCCTCGATGCGCTGCCGACCGCCGTGCCCGCCCCGGCGTCGCTCGCGCTCCTGCTCAGCGGCCTGGTGGGGCTGCTCGCCGTTCGTCACCCGGCGCGGTGGGACCAGTCACGCCGCTTTTGACCGCCCATACAACAGCAGCATGGCGATGATGACGACGCCGTAGATGATCTGCCGCCCCGCCTCGGGCATCTGCGCCACCGAGAGGATGGATTGCAGCAGCGTGATCAGCAGCACCCCCGCCACCGTGCCCAGGTACGTGCCCCGGCCCCCCAGGATCGACGTGCCGCCCAGCACGACGGCGGCGATGGCCGGCAACAGGTAGGGCTCGCCCATGCCCTGGTACGCCTTGTTCGAGTAGCCGGCGAGCAGCACGCCGGCCAAGGCCGAGAGGCCGCCGGACACGGCGAAGGCAACCAATACCACGCGCTGGGTGCGGATGCCGGACAGGTAGGCGGCCTGCTCTCGGTTGCCGATGCCGTATACCGAGCGGCCGAACACCGTCCGGGTCAGCACGAACACGGACGCGACGGCGACGCCCGCCCAGACCCACACCGCGTTCGGCACGAAGCCCACGGCGTGCCCGGTCGCCAGCTGGTGCATCAGCGGCGTGGCGCTGTCCTGCGGGGCCGCGCCGCCGGTGCGCAGGATCATCAGGCCCTGCGCCACCGCGTCCACGCCGAGGGTGAAGATCATCGAGGGCACGCGCAGGTAGGCGACGCCCACGCCGTTGACCAGGCCGAGCGCCACGCCCGCCAGGACGCCGGCGGGGATCGCCAGCGCGCCGCCGGCCGGGCCGGCCGCGGCGGTCGCCATCATGCCGCCGACCGTGATGAGCCAGGGGACGGACAGGTCGATCTGGCCCAGCAGCACGACGAGCATCATGCCGGTGGCGGGCAGCGCCAGGAACGCGCCGACCTGCAATTGCTGCAGCAGGTAGCGCGGCGACAGGAAGCTCGACGAGTAGAGGCTGCCCACCACCAGCAGGGCGGCGATGCAGGCGAACGCGGTGAGCACCGCCGGGTCGGCACGCCGCAGGAAGGTCATTGAGTAAACAGGTCGAGGCGGTTGCGCAGGCGCAGCAGCCGGACGGAGCCGAGGCTGACGGCGAACAGCAGCACGAGCCCGAGGAACAACGGCTGCCACAGCGGATCGAGGTCGAACACAAACAGCAAGTCGTTGATCGTGCGGAAGATCAGCGCGCCGAAGATGGCGCCGACCGCGCTGCCCGAGCCGCCAAACAGCGACACCCCGCCGATCACCACGGCGGCGATCGAGTTGAGCGTGTAGGTGGCGGCGTTGGTGGAGGAGGCCTCGCCCGAGTAGGTGAAGAACGCCAGCAGCAGCCCGCCCAGCGCGGCGAACAGCCCAGCCAGGCTGTAGGCCAGCAGCTTGGCCCGCTGCACCGGCACGCCGGACAGGGTGGCGGACGCCTCGGACGAGCCGACCGCGTACACCGCGCGCCCCAGCACCGAGCGGCGGAACGGCAGCCAGGCCACCAGCATGATGCCCAGCAGGAGCGCCACGCTGGACGGCACGCCGCCGGGCAGCTGGCCGGTCAAGGCGTCAGCCAGGTCGTTGTTCACGTCGCCGCCCGGGTTGGGCCGCAGCAGCAAGGCGAGGCCGAAGTAGATGGAGCCGGTGGCGATGGTGACCACGATCGGCTGCAGCCGGCCCCAGATCACCAGGGCGCCGTTGGCAGCGCCGCAGGCGAGGCCGGCGCCCAGCACCCCGGCGATGCCGAGCGCCGTCATGGCCGGCGAGCCGATCACGATCCAGGACGCCAGGCAGTCCGCCAGAATGAACACCGCCCCGACCGAAAGGTCGATGCCGCCGGTGAGCACGACGAAGGTCTGCGCCACCGCGACCAGCGCCAGCAGCACGCCCTTGTTGGCCGCCGTCTGCACCACGTTGGCGCTGAACCCGGCCGGGTGCTTGGCGAGGTAGAGGGCGAAGATGGCGGCGAACACCAGCGCCGCCGACAGGGTGGGGCGCTGGCCGCGCAGCCGGTGCCCCCAGTCGCCGGTCACTGCGGCGCGTCCGGCGCGATGTTCAGGGCGCTTGCGACCAAGGCGCGCTCGGTGATGTCGGCGCCTGCCAGCTCGCGCCGCACCCGGCCCTGGTACATCACCAGCACCCGGTCGCAGCAGCCGATCAGCTCGGCGTAGTCCGTCGAGTACAGCAGGATGGCCGCCCCCTTGGCCGCGAGGTCGCGCAGCAGCTGGTAGATCTCCTGCTTGGTGCCGACGTCGATGCCGCGGGTGGGGTCGTTCAGCAGGATAACCCGCGGCGCGTTCATCAGCCACTTGGCCAGCACCACTTTCTGCTGGTTGCCGCCGGACAGGGCGGCGACGGGGATGTCGGAGCCGGCGGTCTTGATCGCCAGCAGCTTGACCACCCGGGCGATCGCGTTGCGCTCGGCGGCCCGGTCCAGCACGCCGCCATGCGACAGGCGGCCGAGCGAGGCGAAGGACAGGTTCTCGCCCACCGTCATCGGCAGCATGAGGCCCTCCGTCTTGCGGTCCTCCGGGATCAGCGCGACGCCCTGCGCCGCCGCGTCGTGCGGCCCGCCGGCCGCCGCCGGCTCGCCGCCGACCAGCACGGCGCCGGACACGCCGCGCAGCACCCCGAACAGCGCCAGCAGCAGCTCGCGCTGCCCCTGCCCGTCCAGCCCGCCGAGGCCCACGATCTCGCCCGGGCGCACCGCCAGGGAGATGCCGGCCAGCGAGTCGCCCCAGGACAGGTTGCGCACCTCCAGCACGGCAGGCGCGTCCGGCGGCCGCGATGGCTTGGGCGGGAACACCTGGCTGTAGTCCCGCCCGATCATCAGGGTGACGATCTCGTCGTCCGTCCTGGACCCGGCGGCGAAGCTGTCCACCCGGCGGCCGTTGCGGAACACGCTGCACTCGTCGGCCAGCTCGGCGATCTCGTCCATGCGGTGGGAGATGTAGACCAGCGCCACCCCCTCCGCCCGCAGCTGCTTGAGCAGGCGGAACACCGGCGCCACGTCGCTGGCGGTCAGCGCGGAGGTGGCCTCGTCCAGGATCAGCAGCCGCGGCGCGCGGACCAGCGCCTTGGCGATCTCGACCAATTGGCGGCGGGACAGCGGCAAGTCGCGGACCAGCGCCATGGGGTGGATGCCTTCCGCGCCCGCCCCCGCTCCCACCCGGGCCAGCGCCGCCTCCGCCATGCGGCGCTGCGCCCGGCGGTCGATCATGCCCAGGCGGCGGGGCGGGTTGCTGATGAGGATGTTGTCCGCCACCGACAGGTCCGGCACCAGGGACAGCTCCTGGAAGATGCACACCACCCCGGCCGCGTTGGCGGCGGCGGGAGTGGGGAAGCGGACGGGCGTGCCGTCCAAGTGCATGCTGCCGCCGTCCGGCTGCACGACGCCGGCCATGCATTTGATAAGGCTGGATTTGCCTGCGCCGTTCTCGCCGAGCACCGCATGGATGCGGCCGGCGTGCACCGCCAGGTCCACGCCCTCCAGCGCCAGCACGCCGCCGTAGCGCTTGGTGATGCCCTGCATGCGGAACAGCGGCTCGTTCGGCGAGGTCATGTGGACACCTGTTTCAATAACAGGGGTCAAGGGGGCCTCGTCCCCTTGCGGGTGCAGGGCAGAGCCCTGCCCTGGCTTCACTGGTTGGTTTCGGACTGGCCCATGATCTCCTGCGACGTGAAGCTGATGCCGCAGCTCGGGAAGGCGTTGCCGACGAAGAAGTTGTCGCTCTGCTCGGGGAAGGTGTTGTCGCCCGCCTTGAAGTCCGGGTCCTCGACATGGGCGAGCGGCAGCTTGATCGATTGCGGCACCACCTCGCCGTCCAGCGCGGCCATCGCCGTCTTCACCGCGACGGCGACCTGCGCCGGGCCGGTGCCGCCCGAGGCGCATTTCAGGCCTTCGGCCTGGTGCGCCAGGCAGAGCTTGCGGAAGCCGTTCTCGGTCTCGGCGGCAGCCGGCACGAAGGGCTGCCCGGCGTCCATGAACGCCCGCACCGAGCCGGTCGAGCCGCCCTGCGCGGTCAGGCCGTCGAAACGCCCATGCACGGCGAGGGCGTCGGCCACGACCTTCTGCGCCGTGCCGTCATCCCAGCGGCCGACCACCTCGGTCACGTCGAACGGCTTGCCCGACGCCTTCAGCGTGTCCTGCACGCCCTTGTGGCGGTCGGCATCGACCGTGGTGCCGCTGACGCCGCGGACCTCGAGCACGGAGCCGCCCTTGGGCAGGGACTTCACCAGCCACTCGCCCCAGTACTGTCCGAGGCCGAGCTGGTCCACGTTGACGTTGATCGCCTCGTCGGTGTCGATCGTGTTGTCGAACGCGACCAGCACCACGCCCGCCTGCTGCGCGCGCCGCACCACGGACTTGAACGCCGTCGGGTTCTGCGCATCGACGATGACGGCGTCGTAGCCGGAGTCGATGAAGTTGTTGATCGCCGAGATTTGCGCCGCGATGTCCTCGCCGGTCGAGACGACCTTGAACTCCTTGAGCTTGGCCTTCACCTCCGGCTGCTCGGCGTAGGCCTTGGCGGTGCGGATCATCTGGATGCGCCAGGTGTTGCCGATGAAGCCGTTGGCGAGCGCGATGCGGTAGGGCCCGGCCTTTTTCGGGAACTGGAAGAACTTGGTCTGCGCCGTCCACGGCACGTAGCACTGCGGATCGGCGGCGGGGCCGGCCACCACCTGCGGCCCGGCCGCGAGGGCCGGCCCGCCCAGGGATGCGGCGAGGATGAGGGCGGCCAAGCCCTGCTTCGGTCGTGATGGCGCTGTCTTCACGGCGTTTCTTCCCTACTGCGTTCTCGTTTGTTGCCTGAGAATGCAGCCTGGCCCCGCGCCGTGCAAGGGCGGCTACGCCACCATGCCGCCGTTGATCGTCAGGATCGTGCCAGTCGTGTAGCCGGAGCGCGGGCTGGCCAGGAACACCACGGCGTCCGCGATCTCCTCCGGCGTCGCGGCCCGGCCGAACGCCATGGCGCGGGTCAGCTCCGCCCAGCGGCCGGCGTCGCCCAGGTCCCGTTCGGCCCGGGCGCGCAGCATCGTCTCCATCCGCTCCGTCGCCACCGGGCCGGGGTTGATGCCCACCACGCGCATCCCGTCCGCGGGTGCCGCGCGGCCGAGGGCGCGGGTGAACGCCATCAGCGCCGCGTTGCCGGCGCTGCCGGCGATGTAGGCCGGATCGAAGCTCTCGCCGGCCGAGCCGATCACGTTCACCACCGTGCCGGCCCGCTGCTTCAGGATGGGGTACAGCGCCCGGGTCAGGTTGATGAAGCCGAACACCTTGAGGTCCCACGCCGCGCGCCACCGCGCCTCGTCCACTTGCAGCAACGTGCCGGGCGGGATCGCGCCGGCGTTGTTCACCAGCAGGTCGATCGCGCCGGCAGCCTCGGCCAGGCGCGCCACGTCGCCGCTGCGCGACAGGTCGGCCGGCACGGTCTCGACCTGGACCGGGTGGCGGCCGCGGATCAGCGCGGCGGCTTCGCCGAGCGCCGCCGGGTCGCGGGCGGCGAGCACTAGGCTGCATCCCTCGGCGGCGAGGGCCAGGGCGCTGGCCCGGCCGATGCCCTTGGAGCCGCCGGTGACCAGCGCGCGCTTGCCTGACAGGTGCATGTCCATGGCGGATCGCTTGAACCGGGGCCCCGGCTTTGTCAAAGTCCGCGCCATGGCCACGAACCCGCCCACCACCCGCCCTATGACGGAGGCGCAGCGCGACTACGAACGCAAGCGCGCCGAGAAAGCCGGCATGTCGCTCGACAAGTGGCTGCAGCAGAAGCAGGCGCCCGAGGCCGCCGCCAAGCCGGCCAAGCCCGCCCGCCCGCCCGGCCTGCTGTCCCGACTGATCGACCGGGCGCACCAGCCGCTGAAGAAGCCCTGATCGCCGCCCACGCCGATTGGAGCGTGGACGGGGGCAAGCGTTGGATGACGGTGGCGAGCGGGTCGCCGTCCGGGTGGGCGATGGCCGCGCCCTGCCGGGTGGGCGAGGTCGGCACGCTGCTGGCCCGCCTGGCCGCGGCAGGCGGGGCGGTGGCGCTGGGCGTCGATTTCCCGCTCGGCCTGCCCCGCGCCTACGCCGCCCGGCACGCCGCGGAGCCGGACTTCCCGGCCTTCCTGCGCGGGCTGGGCGCGCGGCCCGGGTTCTTCGACGTGTGCGACACCCTGGCGCAGGTGTCGCCGGACCGGCCGTTCTACCCGCACCGGGGCATGGCCGGCATGACCCGGCTGTCCCACGCGGCGGCGCTCGGGCTGGGCAGCGCCGCCGGGTTGTGCCGCGCCTGCGACCTCGCCACGGCGGAGCGGCCGGCCGGCGCGCCGCTGTTCTGGACGCTCGGCGCCAACCAGTCGGGCAAGGCCGCGATCTCCGGCTGGCGGGACGTGCTGCTGCCCGCGCTGGCCGGCCCCTGCCCGCCCGCGCTGTGGCCGTTCGACGGGCCGCTCCGCAGCCTGCTGCGGCCGGGCCGGGCCGTGGTGGCGGAAACCTACCCGGCCGAAGCGATGCGGCAGCTCGGGCTGCGGCTGCGCGGCAGCAAGCGCCGCCAGGCGGACCGGGCGACGCTCGCCGGGCCGCTGCAAACGATCCTGAAAGGATTGCGTGCTACACCGGACCCGGCGTTGCAGGCGGCGCTCGCGGAAGGGTTCGGCGCCGATGCGGCGGGGGAGGACCGGTTCGACAGCCTGCTCGGCCTGCTGTGCGTGCTGGCGGTGCTGGACGGGGCGCGGCCGGACACGGCGCCCGCCGATCTGTGGGTGCGGCGCTGGGAAGGCTGGGTGCTTGGGCAAACCGCCCCGGCGAAGGAGGGCTGATGGACAAGCTTGCCGATCACGGGCTAGGCACGGTTTCTAGGCTTGTTGGAACGACCATGGACGTGCTCGCCTCAGCTCCGGACTGGACCGCCGCGGCCGACAACGCGGGCGGGCTCGTGGTGCCCGTCATCCTGTCCGGCGGCTCGGGGACTCGGCTGTGGCCGGTGTCGCGCGAGAGCTTCCCCAAGCAGTTCTGGGGGCTGCTGAACAACGACCGCTCGATGATCGTCGAGACCGCCCTGCGCGGCGTGGGCCCCGGCTTCGCGCCGCCCGTGGTAGTGTGCAACCACGAGCACCGCTTCCTGGTGGCCGAGCAGCTGCGAGACGCCGGGGTGGTTGACCCGCGGATCGTGCTGGAGCCGGTGGGCCGCAACTCGGCCCCCGCCATCGCCGCCGCCGCCCTGCTGGTGGCGCAGACCGACCCGCAGGCGGTGATCTGGATGACCGCCGCCGACTCCGCCATCGAGGACCTGCCCGCGCTGCACGCCATCCTGGCCCGGGCGGTGGCGGGTGCGCGCGCCGGACGGATCGTCACCCTCGGCATGCGGCCGGCCGGGCCGGAGACGGGCTACGGCTACATGGAAGTCGGCGACCCGGTGGAGGGCGCCCCCGGCGTGCATGCCGTGGCGCGCTTCATCGAGAAGCCGGACGCCGCCGGGGCAGCCCGGCTGGTGGCCTCGGGCGCGCTGTGGAACGCCGGCATGTTCGTGTTCACCGCCGAGACGATGATCGAGGAGCTGCAAATTCACGCGCCGGACGTGCTGGCGGCGGTGCGCCGCGCCCTGGAGGCCGCGACGCGGGACCTCGACTTCATCCGGCTGCAGCCCGCCGCGTTCGCCTCCAGCCCGAACATCAGCCTGGACTACGCCGTGGCCGAGCGCACCGGCCGCATCGCCGTGGTGCCGGCTGAGCTGCGCTGGTCGGACGTGGGCTCCTGGAACGCGCTGTGGGAGCTGGGCGGCAAGGATTCGGACGGCAACGTGGCGGTGGGCGACGTGCTGCTGGAAGGCTCCACCCACTGCTATGCCCGCAGCGACGGCATCATGACGGCCGTGGTCGGCCTGAAGGACGCCGTGGTGGTGGTGACGGAGGATGCGGTGCTGGCCATGCACCGAGACCGCGCGCAGGACGTAAAGAAGGTGGTGGACCGCCTGAAGGCCGCCGGCCGGCACGAGGCGGTGGCGCACAACCGCATGTACCGCCCCTGGGGGTTCTACGAGAGCCTGATCCGCGGCGACCGCTTCCAGGTCAAGCGCATCGTGGTGACGCCGGGCCATAAGCTCAGCTTGCAGCGGCACTGGCACCGCGCGGAGCACTGGGTGGTGGTGAATGGCACCGCGGTGGTGACGCGGGACGGCGAGGAGGTGATGGTGCGGGAGAACGAGAGCATCTATTTGCCGCTCGGCACCGTGCACCGGCTGGAAAATCCGGGGCGCATCCCGCTGACGCTGATCGAGGTGCAGTCCGGCGCCTATCTGGGCGAGGACGACATCGTGCGGATCGAGGACACGTACGGGCGGAACTGATCCGGTTGGACGCTGTGTCTTGGCTGGGTCCACTGCTCATGCAGTCCCGTCTTCCAGCATGGCAAGACTGACCGGAGAGCTTGTCATTCCACCGTTCGCGAAGCCGGCACAGACAAGTGTTAACGTTTAGGCCCTGAAGCTACGCACTGAATCGAACAAGGCCGCTTGTGTGACGGAAAAGACGAGGCGACGAACTAATAAACCCCTCATCATGGCGGTCCTGGTAGGCGGCGGATTTGCTTTGGAGTTGACGATCTTGTTGCAGTCTTTGCAGACGCAGGCCGAGTTTGTCTATGTTGCCGCCGAGTTTAGTGGCACGCCCGGCGAGAACGGCCTCCCATATGGCCGGCTTTGCAGAGTTCCCATGTCCGCCACGGTGACAAATCCCTCGGGACTCCGAAGTGCCTTCGCGTTCCTTAAAACGTTCGTCGCGGCCCTGCATCAGAGCCTGGTCCGCAAGCCGGATTTGATCATGAGCCTTGGTTGCAGTCACTCCGTGCCGGTCTTGATCGCTGGGCGGTTGCGTGGCTGCCGCACCATGTTTGTCGAAAGCATCACGCGGGCGGATAAACTCTCAGTCACGGGCAAGATCGTCTACTACCTCAAGCTAGCCGATGTCTTTGTCGTGCAGTGGCCCGAGCTTCACGCGAGTTACCCCTACAGCGTCGTGGGTTCGATCTTGTGATCTTCGTGACCGCAGGCACAACGATCCCGTTCGACGAGCTTTTCCTGGAAATCGACCGGCTTGCCGGCCTGGGTTTCTTTGAAGAGAAGGTCATCTGCCAGACCGGGATGTTCAAGGGACGCTTGACCCATTGCGAGCAGTTCGCCTTCAGGCCGAGTATCGACGACATCATTGCTGAAAGCTCCATGACGATCTCGCACGGCGGGGCAACCGTCATCCACCTGTTGCTGACAGCAAAGCCATTCGTGGCATTCGCCAACCCACGTGGCGCCGGCAATCACCAGGCGGGGGCGTTGCGACGCCTGGCGATGGTGGCCGACCTGTCGTGGAGCAGCGACGTCACTGATCTGGCGGCCCTTGTGACGGCGCGCCGGCTGGCTGGCGCGGCCACCCTATCATCTGCGATGCCAAAGGTGCGTGACCTTGTCCTGGCGGCGCTGAAGTGAGCCCGTGCGATGGTGGTCGCACATTCTGGCAATGGCTCAGCCGTTTGAGGACCCGTTCTGCTGACCTTGGTAGATTCGGTGCTGAAATTGCGCTATTTGGCCACGTCTTGACCGCGTAAGGACAACCATGCCCACAGCACTCGTCACCGGCGTCACCGGGCAGGACGGCGCCTATCTGTCCCAGCTGTTGCTGGCCAAGGGGTACCGCGTGATCGGCCTGATGCGCCGCTCCGCCTCCTCCGACGTGATCGGGGAGCGGCTACGCTGGCTCGGCATCCTCAAGGACGTGGAGCTGGTGGACGCCAACCTCACCGACCTGTCCAGCCTGATCCGCGTCATCACCACCTACAAGCCGGACGAGGTGTACAACCTGGCCGCGCAATCCTTCGTGGCGGCGTCCTGGCAGCAGCCGTTGCTGACCGGCACCGTCACCGGGCTGGGTGCTGCCAACGTGCTGGAGGCGGTGCGGCTGATGCGGCCGGAGGCGCGGTTCTACCAGGCCAGCTCGTCCGAGATGTTCGGCCTGATCCAGGAGCCGAAGCAGTCCGAGCGCACGCCGTTCTATCCGCGCTCGCCCTACGCCGCGGCCAAGCTGTACGCTCACTGGATGACGGTGAACTACCGCGAGAGCTTCGGCATGCACGCCAGCAGCGGCATCCTGTTCAACCACGAAAGCCCGCTGCGCGGCATCGAGTTCGTCACCCGCAAGGTCACCGACGGGGTAGCGCGCATCAAGCTCGGGCTGGAGACGCAGCTAGCGCTCGGCAACATGACCGCGACCCGGGACTGGGGCCATGCGCGGGACTACGTGCAGGCGATGCACCTGATGCTGCAGCAGGACGTGGCCGACGACTACGTGATTGCCACCGGCCGCACCACCTCCATCAAGGACCTGTGCACCATCGCGTTCAGCCATGCTGGGCTCAACGCGGAGGACCACGTGACCACGCGCTCCGACCTGATCCGCCCCGCCGAGGTGGACGTGCTGCTGGGCGACTCGTCCAAGGCGCAGCAGGTGCTGGGCTGGCGGCCGGAAACCTCGCTCGAGGCCATGATCGGCGAGATGGTGGAGGCAGACCTGGCCCGGCATCGCGCCCGCATGGCCGCCTGACCATGGCGGCGGGCGGCCCGTCCCGCATCCTCGTCACGGGGGCTGCCGGGTTCGTGGGCCGCCACCTGCTGCCGGCGCTGCGGGCCGCGTTCCCGGCGGCGGAACTGGCGACCGAACCGTTCGACGTGGCCGACCCGGCGGCCGTCAGCCACGCTGTGCGCCGGGTGCGGCCGGACGCGTGCGTCCACCTGGCCGCCATTTCCGCCATTCCCGCTGCGCAGTCCGACCCGGACGCGGCCTGGCGGGTCAACCTCGGCGGCACCCTATCGCTGGCCCGGACGCTGGCGTTGGAACAGCCCGGCTGCACCCTGCTGTTCGCCTCCACGGCGGACGCCTACGGCCGCTCGTTCAAGGCTGGCGTGAAGCTGGACGAGTCGGCGGCGCTGAACCCGATGAACACCTATGGCGCCACCAAGGCCGCGGCCGACCTGGCGCTCGGGGCCATGGCGGGAGACAGCCTGCGCGTGATCCGCGCCCGCCCGTTCAACCACACCGGCCCGGGCCAGTCGGCGGACTTCGTGGTGGCCGCGTTCGCCCGGCAGGTGGCGCGCATCGCGGCCGGGCTGCAGCCCCCGGTGCTGCGCGTTGGCGCGCTGGACCCGCTGCGGGACTTCCTGGACGTGCGCGACGTGTGCGCCGCCTACGCGCTGTGCCTCGCTCGGGCCGACGCCATCCCCCCGGGCACCGTGCTGAACATCGCTTCGGGCGCGCCGCGCCGGGTGGGGGATGTGCTGGCGGAATTGCTGGAGCTGGCGGGGGTCGAGGCGGCGGTGGAAAATGACGCTGGCCGGATGCGCGCGTCAGAAATCACGCTGGCCGCCGGGGATGCCGGGCTGGCGCGCCGCCTGCTGGGCTGGGCGCCTGCGATCGCCTGGCGGCAGACGCTGGCGGACGTGCTGGCCGATTGGCGCGGCCGCGTCATGGCCGAGGGCGCCTGACCCGGCGCCATGCCTGGGGCGCGGCGCTGGCCATGGGGCTGGCAGGGTTCGCGGCCTGGGCCACCGTCACGGCCTGGCGGGGTGTCCTGGTGGCCGGCGCGGGCGCGGTGCACGCGCTGTGGCTGCTGCCGGCCCTGGTGGCGCTGCACCTGATGCAATTGCTGACCTCCGCGCGCGCCTGGCAGCTGCTGCTGCCGCCCGGCCCGGCCCTGCGGCGCATCTACCGCCTGCGCATCGTGCGGGAGGGCATCGACTCCTTGCTGCCGGTGGCGCAGGTGGGCGGCGAGGTGGAGGGGGCCCGGCTGCTCTCGTCCGGCGGCCCCCCGCTGGCCGTGAGCGGGGCAAGCGTCGTGGTGGACGTCACCACGGAGTTCCTGAGCCAGCTCGTGTTCCTGCTGGCCGGCCTTGGCGCGCTGGCCTTCGCCACGTCCGGAGGGCAGTGGCAGGCCTGGGCCGGCACCGCGCTGCTGACGGCGGCAAGCTCGTGCGGGTTGCTGGCCGCCCAGCGCTTCGGCCTGCTGCGCCTGGTGGATGGCCTGGCGCGGCGCATCGCCGCCCGCTGGCCGGCCGCCGCCGCGTTGGCCGGGCTGGACGAGGCCGCCGCCGCCATCTACCGCCGCCGCTCCGCCCTGCTGGGCTCGGGGGCGCTGCACTTGCTGGCATGGGCGCTCGGCAGCGTTGAAAGCTGGGCCGTGCTGCATGCGCTCGGCCTGCCGGTGAGCCCGGTGCAGGCGGTGATCGTGGAGGCGCTGGGCATGGCGGCGCGTAGCGCCGGGTTCGCGGTGCCGGGGGCGTTGGTGGTGCAGGAAGCCGGGTTCGCGCTGGCCGCGGCGGCGGTCGGGCTGCCGCAAACGGCGGGGGTTTCACTGTCGCTGGTCAAGCGCGTGCGGGAAGTGGTCGTCGGGCTGCTGGGGCTGGCGCTGTGGCAAATGGAGCGGACCCGGCGCTTGCCCGCTTGACGGGGTTGCGACGACGGGCGGGCGGCTCATGAGCGACGGTCAGTGATGCTGCGTTGCCACATCCCCGTGGTGAAATTTTCTTAGCCCGGAGACTGACCTGTCAGTCTGGTCAAAGACCTGTAATCATTGCGTCAACAAAAGATGGCCCGCCAGCCCGCACGCAGCCCTTCTGGATTTGGAGTTGTGCGCAATGAGGACGATCTCGAAGCTTGCTGCTTCCGCCGCCTGCGTGGCGGCGTTGCAGTCTGCCGCCTTTGCCCAGGAGCCGCCGCCACCGCCGGTCGGCAGCTCCGGCGTTCCCTACGTCGGCCTGGGTGGCGCGCTGTCCATCCTGCAGGACATCCATGTCCATCCCATGGACCAGCCGCAATCGCCGGGCCGGGCCGAGGAGCGCTTCAAGATCGGCGGCGCCGGGGCGGCCGTGGCCGGCTACGCGTTCGGCAACGGCTTCCAGGCGGAGGTTCAGGGCGCCTACGAGTTCAACGACATCAACAAGCTGTCGCCGGTGTCGCCGCCTGGCAAGCAGACCGGCAACCAGACGTCGTACGGCGTGTTCGTCAACGGCGAGTACGTCATCGATCCGCCGAAGATGGGCATGGATATCGGCTTCGTGAAACCCTACGTCGGCCTTGGCGTCGGCGTGCTGTGGACACATACGACCTTGCCCGAAGTGCTGGGCGGCGGAGTCGCGGTGAACCACATCGGCGGCACCAGCGGCCCGAACTTCGCGGCGCAGTCCATTGTGGGCCTGGTGTTCCCGATCTCGGCGGTGCCCGGGCTGGCAGCGTTCACGCAGTACAACTTCGTCGCCATCCCGGACCCGGTTGACCTGAAGAGCAACTTCTACACCTCGGCCGGCCTCAGCAAGGGCAACATCAAGCTGTCGCCCGAGTTCCTGCACCTGTTCGTCGTCGGCGTGGCCTACGCGTTCGGCGGCCCGCCGCCGCCGCCGCCGCTCGCTCCGGTTCCCGTCGCCAGCCCGCCAGTGCAGCCGACCCGCACCTACCTGGTGTTCTTCGACTGGGACCGTGCGGACCTGACCGACCGCGCCCGGCAGATCGTCGCCGAGGCGGCCTCCGCGTCCACCCGGGTGCAGACCACCCGCATCGAGGTCAACGGCTACACCGACCTGTCCGGCACTGCGGCCTACAACCAGGGCTTGTCGGTGCGGCGCGCGAAGACCGTGCAGGCCGAGCTGGTGCGGGACGGCGTTCCGGCCAACGAGATCACGGTGCAGGGCTTCGGCGAGAGCAACCCGCTGGTGCATACGGCAGCCGGCGTGCGCGAGCCGCAGAACCGCCGGGTGCAGATCGTCCTGAAGTAAGCAACAGGTCGCTCGCGATGGCCGCCGGTTCGCCGGCGGCCTTGCTTTCGGAAAACCGAGCGCCGCTCAGGCCCGGCACGCGCCGGGCAGCGGCAGCCAGGCAAACAGCGGGGAGTGGTGGATGGTCGCCTCCGCGTTCAGCCGGACGCCGTGCAGCCCCACCATCAGGACCACCGCGACGGCGGCGACGCGGGCGACGCGCAACGGCGGGCGCGGCCCAGCGATGGCCAGCAGCCCTGCCGCCCCGGCAAGGCCGACCATGCCGCCCACCAGCACCTCCGGCACGTCGTGCGCGTGGACGGCGACGCGGGTGACGGCAAACAGCACGGCCACCGCGAGCGGCAGCATGGCCAGAACCGCGGGCGGCAGCCGGCCGCGCAGCAGCAGCAGCAAGCCGCCGCCATAGATGACGGCCGAGGCGGCGGTATGCCCGCTCGGGCTGTGCACCCCGGTGAACGCGAGCGGCGCGGCGCAGGCGAAGCAGACGTATTTCAGCAGCGCCATGACGCCAAGCACGCCGCCCACGCCCACCAGCCAGCCCGCCAGCCCGCGCCACCACCCGGACACGCCGAGCGCCAGCGCCATCCACGCCGCCAGCGGCAGCAGCACCGCCTGGTCGGCGAAATCCGTGACGAAGCTCAAGCGCGGTCAGCGGTGGCGGCGCGGGTGGGTGACGGCAGGGCTTGCATGACGGGCGGTGCCGCGGCGCGACTGAACGTGTAGGGGGGCGTGGCCATGGCGACGGCTCCCAACGTGGTACGTGCCCCGGCGGGCGTAGCTGTGACGGACGTAGCTGTGCCGGATAGGGCTTCGGCGGGCGTAGCTGTGGCGTGCGTAGCTGTGCCGCGCTTCGCCGCCACCGGGCGGCGTTGCGGTGAGCGCTTCCAGCGAGAGCCTGTCCCCGCCCTCCTGCGCCTGCCCCGGATGCGGCAGCGCACTTGCCAGGAGCAAGGCGAGGAACAGCACGTGTCGCATGGCGGAGGCACCCCGGGGCGGAACTGCCGCCGCACTACAAGGCTGCCGCCCGCGGCGCAATCTTGACGCGTCCGGCCGGTGCGCCCATAGGCTGGCTGACGGTGCCCAGCACCTCGCCCTTCGGGGCGCCGCCGCTCCGCGATGGTCGCGCAGCGGCGCATTTTGCGTTGTGGAGTGCGCGATGTTCGACAGCCTGTCGAGCAAGCTGAACGGGGTCTTCGAGGGGCTGCGCAAGCGCGGCCGCTTGTCCGAGATCGACATCGCCGAGGCGCTGCGCGAGGTCCGCCTGGCGCTGCTGGAAGCTGACGTCGCGCTGCCGGTGGTGAAGGACTTCATCGCCAAGGTGCGCGAGCAGGCCACCACCATCGAGGTGCTGGACAGCGTGGCGCCGGGCCAGCAAGTCATCAAGGCGGTGAACGACGTCATGGTGGAGGCGCTGGGCGGCGCCGGCGCCGTGCCGCTGAACCTGGCCGCCGCCGCCCCCGTGCCGATCCTGATGGTGGGGCTGCAGGGCTCCGGCAAGACCACGACCTCGGCCAAGATCGCGCTGCGGCTGGCGCAGCGCGACAAGAAGCGGGTGTTGCTCGCCTCGCTCGACACGCAGCGCCCGGCCGCCCAGTTGCAGCTGCAGCAGCTGGCGCAGCAGGCCCGCGTGGCGAGCCTGCCCATCGTGCCGGGGCAGACCCCGGTCGAGATCGCCCGGCGCGCTATGGAGACCGGCCGCCGCGAAGTGTACGACGTGGTGATCCTGGACACCGCCGGCCGCCTCTCGATCGACGAGGCGCTGATGGGCGAGGTGCGCGCCATCCGCGAGGCGACGCAGCCGGCCGAGACGCTGCTGGTGGTGGATGCGATGACCGGGCAGGACGCGGTGAACACCGCCCGCGCGTTCAACGAGGCGCTGGGCATCACCGGCATCGTCATGACCCGGATGGACGGCGACGCCCGCGGCGGCGCCGCGCTGTCGATGCGGGCGATCACCGGGGCGCCGATCAAGCTCACCGGGTCCGGCGAGAAGATTGACGCGCTGGAGGAGTTCCACCCCGAGCGCGTGGCCGGCCGCATCCTCGGCATGGGCGACATCGTCGGCCTGGTGGAAAAGGCGGCCGAGCACATCGATGAGGCGGAGGCCGAAAAGCTCGCCGCCAAGATGATGGCTGGCAAGTTCGACTTGGACGACTACGCCAAGCAGCTGAAGCAGATCACCAAGATGGGCTCGATTTCCTCCATCGTCGGCATGCTGCCCGGCATGGGGGCGGCCAAGGAGGCACTGGAGGGCGCCAACATCGACAAGACGGTGTTCGCCCGGCAGAGCGCGATGATCTCGTCCATGACGATGAAGGAGCGGCGCACGCCGGACATCATCAAGGCGAGCCGCAAGAAGCGCATCGCCGCCGGGTCCGGCACGACGGTGCAGGAGATCAACAAGCTGCTCAAGCAGTTCGACGACATGTCCACCATGATGAAGAAGATGCGCAAGCTGGGGCAGAAGGGGCTGATGCGGCATGGCCTCGGCGCGATCATGCCCAAGTCGATGCAGCAGCAGCAGCGCCGGCCCCACTAACCACTTGAGGATGCAGTTTTATGGGACTTAAGATTCGACTGGCCCGTGCGGGCGCCAAGAAGCGGCCGTACTATCACATCGTGGTGGCCGACAGCCGCTCCCCCCGGGATGGTCGGTTCATCGAGAAGCTGGGCAGCTACAACCCGATGCTGGCCGCCGACCATGCGGACCGCGTGCGGTTGCAGGACGAGCGCATCACCCATTGGCTGAGCGAGGGCGCGCTGCCGACCGATCGGGTGGCCAAGTTCCTCGGCCGCGCCGGGCTGGCGCCGATGCCGACCTATGCCGAGCAGCCCATCCAGTCCGCGCCGAAGAAGAAGGCGCAGGAACGCGCCAAGGCCGCTGCCGGGGCCTGATGCCAGAGGCGCGCATCCTGATGGGGGTGGTGGGCCGGCCGCACGGCGTGCGGGGGCTGGTGCACGTGCAGAGCTACACCGCCGACCCGGCGGACCTTGCCGCCTACGGTGCGCTGACGGACGATTCGGGCCGCGCCTGGACGCTCGCCTGGCGCGGTGCCGGGGTGGCCGAGCTGCGCGGGGCGGACGGGCCGTTGCCGGATCGCACCGCGGCAGAGCGGCTGGTGAACACCGAGCTGTACATCGAGCGCGACCGGCTGCCGGCGCCGGAGGAGGATGAGTTCTACCTGGCGGACCTGGTTGGGCTCGCGGCGCTGTCGCCGGACGGGGCGGCGCTCGGCCGGGTCGCGGCGGTGCACGACTACGGCGCCGGAGCAAGCCTGGAGGTTGCCCGGGAGGGCCAGCCACTGCTGGTGCCGTTCACCCGCGCCTGCGTGCCGGCGGTGAGCTTGGCGTCCGGGCACCTGGTGGTGGCAATGCCCGACGAGGTCGTCGTGCCGGAAGCGCCGCCGTGAGTTGGCGCGCCACCGTCCTCACCCTGTTCCCGGAGATGTTTCCCGGCCCCCTCGCCCACTCGCTGGCCGGGCGCGCGCTGTCCCTCGGCCTGTGGACGCTCGACGCGCACGACATCCGCGCCGCCGGGCTAGGGCGTCACCGCAGCGTGGACGACGCGCCGTTCGGCGGCGGCGCGGGCATGGTGATGCGGCCGGACGTGGTCGCCGCCGGCATCGACGCCGTGGCGGACGGCCGCCCCCTGCTCTACCCCACGCCCCGCGGCCGCCCGCTGCGCCAGGCCGACGCCGCCCGCCTCGCCGCCGGGCCCGGCGCCATCCTGCTGTGCGGCCGCTACGAGGGCATCGACCAGCGCGTCATCGAGGCGTCGGGCGCGGAGGAGGTCAGCCTCGGTGACTACGTGCTCTCCGGCGGCGAGCTGGCCAGCATGGTGCTGCTCGACGCCTGCATCCGGCTGCTGCCCGGCGTGATGGGCGCGGCGGAGAGCGCGGACGAGGAGAGCTTCAGCGCCGGGCTGCTGGAGTATCCGCACTACACCCGGCCGGCGGAGTGGCAAGGCCGCGCCGTGCCCGGCGTGCTGTTGAGCGGCGACCACGCCGCCATCGCGCGCTGGCGGCAGGCGCAGGCCGAGCAGGTCACGCGCGCCCGCCGGCCGGATTTGCTGGCCCCTGGCTTGACGCCCGTTGCATCCGGCGCTGCCGCGCCGTAACCCATCCGCAGAAGGACCCCCGACCATGAACCTGATCCAGGAATACGAGGCCGGCGAGATCGCCCGCCTCACCGCCGCCCGCGCCGTGCCCGTGTTCGGGCCCGGCGACACCGTGAAGGTCTCGGTGAACATCAAGGAAGGCGAGCGCTCCCGCGTGCAGGCGTTCGAGGGCGTGGTGATCGCGCGCTCCAACAAGGGGCTGAACAGCAACTTCACCGTGCGTAAGATCAGCTACGGCGAGGGGGTGGAGCGCGTGTTCCCGCTCTACGCGCCGACCATCGCCGCCATCGACGTGATCCGCCGCGGCGACGTGCGCCGGGCCAAGCTGTATTACCTGCGCGGCCGCCGCGGCAAGTCTGCGCGCATCGCGGAGAAGGCGCGCGATCTGCGCCCGGAGACTGTTGCCGCCGAGTAAGCCAGGCCAGGGCGCTGCCCTGGACCCGGAAGGGGACTGGTCCCCTTCACCCCTGGAAACAGGTGTCCAGAGGACGACTGTCCTCTGGTGGGGTCCAGGGGCAAAGCCCCTGGGAGGGGAGAGACGAAATGCCGCGCACGCTGTTCGACAAGGTTTGGGACGCCCATGTCGTGGATCGGCTGGAGGATGGCACCTGCGTCCTCTACATCGACCGCCACCTGGTCCACGAGGTCACCAGCCCACAGGCGTTCGAGGGCCTCCGCCTGGCCGGCCGCCCTGTGCGTCGCCCGGACGCCACGGTGGCCGTGGTGGATCACAACGTGCCCACCTCTGACCGCAGCAGCGGCATCGCCGAGCCGGAAAGCCGGCTGCAGGTGGAGACGCTGATCGCCAACGTGGCGGAGTTCGGCGTGCCCTACATCCCGTTGCTCGACGCGCGGCAGGGCATCGTCCACATCATCGGGCCGGAGCTGGGCATCAGCCTGCCCGGCACCACCATCGTCTGCGGCGACAGCCACACCTCCACCCACGGCGCGCTGGGGGCGCTGGCGTTCGGCATCGGCACCTCCGAGGTCGAGCACGTGCTGGCGACGCAGACTCTGCTGCAGAAACCGGCGCTTAACATGCTGGTGCGGGTGGAGGGCGACCTGGCACCCGGCGTCACCGCCAAGGACATCGTGCTCGCTATCATCGGCACCATCGGCACGGCCGGCGGCAACGGCCACGTCATCGAGTACGCCGGCAGCGCCATCCGTGCGCTCGACATGGCCGGGCGGATGACGGTCTGCAACATGAGCATCGAGGCCGGCGCGCGGGCCGGCATGATCGCGCCGGACGAGACCACGTTCGACTACGTCCGCACCCGGCCGCAAGCGCCGAAGGGCGAGGCGCTGGAGCAGGCGGTCGCCTACTGGCGCACCCTGCCCTCCGACGTCGGCGCCCGGTACGACCGCGTGGTGGAGCTGGACGCCGCCGCCATCGCGCCCATGGTGAGCTGGGGCACCAACCCGGAGGCGGTGCTGCCGATCACCGCCGCCGTGCCCGACCCGGCCAGCTACGCTGACCCTGCGCAGGCGGACCAGGTGCGCCGCATGCTCGCCTACATGGACTTGCGGCCGGGCCAGAAGCTGGCGGAGCTGCCGATCGACGTGGTGTTCATCGGCAGCTGCACCAACGGCCGGATCGAGGACATGCGCGCCGCCGCCGCCGTGGTGGGCGACCGCCACGTGGCGCCCGGCGTGCGCGCCATGGTGGTGCCCGGCAGCGGCCTGGTGAAGCAGCAGGCGGAGCGCGAGGGGCTGGACCGGGTGTTCACCGCCGCCGGGTTCGAGTGGCGGGAAGCCGGGTGTTCGATGTGCCTGGGGATGAACCCGGACAAGCTGACGCCGGGCCAGCGCTGCGCCAGCACGTCCAACCGCAACTTCGAGGGGCGGCAGGGACCGGGCGGGCGGACGCATTTGCTCTCGCCGGCCATGGCGGCGGCGGCGGCGATCACCGGGCGACTGACGGACGTGCGGGAGCTTGCATGCGTGCAAAGCGAGCACGCGTAGTGCAGCCCTTCACCACCCTCACCGGCGTCGCGGCCCCGCTGCCGCTGGCCAACGTGGATACGGACAAGATCATCCCGGCGCGCTTTTTGAAGACCATCAAGCGCACCGGCCTCGGCGTGCACGCCTTCGACACCCTGCGCTACGACGCGGACGGCGCCGAACGGCCGGACTTCGTGCTGAACCAGCCGCCCTACCGCCACGCCGAAATCCTGATCGCGCATGAGAACTTCGGCTGCGGCTCCTCCCGCGAGCATGCGCCCTGGGCGTTGCTGGATTTCGGCATACGCTGCGTGATCGCGCCGGACTTCGCCGACATCTTCCACGGCAACTGCTTCAAGAACGGCATCCTGCCGATCCGCCTGCCGCGTGCGACGTGCGACCAGTTGATGGACGACGCGCGCCTGGGCGGCAATGCGCGGCTGACCGTCGATCTGGCGCGGCAGGTGGTGGTGCGGCCGTCGGGCGAGGAAGTCCCGTTCGCCATCGACGCCTTCCGCAAGCACCTGTTGCTGCACGGGCTGGACGACATCGACCAGACCATGCTGCGCGGCGCGGCCATCGAGCGCTATGAGGCGGGGCGGCCGGGTTGGCTGCCCGGCGTCACGGCCTGATCGCTTAGCCCCCTCACCCCGGCCCTCTCCCATAAGCGGGAGAGGGAGAAGAAAGAGGCTTCCATGCCGGCCAACAAGACGCTGCTGCTGCTGCCCGGCGACGGCATCGGCCCCGAGGTGATGCGCGAGGTGCGCCGGGTCATCGACTGGATGGCCGAGCGCCGGCGCGTGACGTTCGAGATCAGCGAGGACCTGGTGGGCGGAGCGGCCCTCGACGGGCACGGCTCTCCCATCTCGCCGGAGACCGTGGCGCGTGCCAAGTCGGCGGACGCCGTGCTGTTCGGGGCCGTGGGCGGCCCGCAATGGGACCGCCTCGGCTTCGACAACCGGCCGGAGCTCGCCATCCTGACGCTGCGGCGCGAGCTGGGCCTGTTCGCCAACCTGCGGCCGGCGACGGTGCTGGACCCGCTGCTCGACTCTTCCACCCTCAAGCCGGAGGTGGTGCGCGGGCTCGACATCATGATCGTGCGGGAGAGCACGGGAGGCATCTACTTCGGCGAGCCGCGCGGCATCGAGACGCTGCCGGACGGACAGCAGCGCGGCATCAACACCGAGGTTTACACCACCAACGAGATCGAGCGGGTGGCCCGTGTCGCATTCGAGCTGGCGCGGCGGCGGCAGGGCCGGGTGTGCAGCGTGGAGAAGGCCAACGTGATGGAGTCCGGCCTGCTATGGCGGCAAGTCGTCACTGCGCTGGCCGCCCGCGAGTTTCCGGACGTGGTGCTGAGCCACATGTATGCCGACAACTGCGCCATGCAGCTCGTGCGTAACCCCCGGCAGTTCGACGTCATCGTCACCGGCAACCTGTTCGGCGACTTGCTGAGCGACCTGGCTTCCATGCTGACGGGCAGCCTCGGCATGTTGCCTTCCGCCACGCTGGGCGCGCCTGACCCGGCGGGCCGCCGCCACGCGCTGTACGAGCCGATCCACGGCAGCGCGCCGGACATCGCCGGCCAGGACGTGGCCAACCCGCTCGGCCAGCTGTTGAGCTTCGCCATGCTGCTGCGGCACTCCTTCGCCATGGAGGAGGACGCGGCGTTGCTCGAACGGGCCGCCAGCGACGTGCTGGCCCGTGGGCTGCGCACGGCGGACGTGATGGCGCCGGGCGCCACCCTGGTCGGCACCGCCGCGATGGGGGATGGCTTGCTGCGCGAGCTTGACCGCCTGGCCGGCTAATTCCGGGTTGTCTGCCCGGGCAGCTTGGCCTACACACCCCGCTCGCGGCGCCCGTAGCTCAATTGGATAGAGCACCAGACTACGAATCTGGGGGTTGGAAGTTCGAGTCTTTCCGGGCGCGCCAGTTTCCGCTGCCACGCATGGCGCAGCTCATGGCGAATAAGACGATCGCGGCCTTGGATGGCTTGCCAGCAACGAACAGCCCTGTCGCTTCGATTCCCGATGTGGCGCCGTGGCGTCGTTAGAACATGACCCTGCGGAGCAGCCAGACGAAGCTCTCGCGCTCCGTGCGGCGCTTAACGACCAGCTCGCCGCCAAGGAGCGGATCGAAGCCAGGTCCTGGGCGCAACGCAACAAGATCGATCGCCTGCTGCAATCGGAGGCGGTGGCTCAGGCATCTTTGATGGCCGCCCAGGCCCGCATCGAGCAGTTGCATCTTGAGCAAACGCGCTTGCTGAGCCGGCTGAGCTGGCGCGTGACCTGGCCGTTGCGCTCCGCCCAGCACCGCTTCCCGCGTGCAGGGCGCGTGGCGGTGGTCTTGGTGCGCGCCCTCCGGCGGGCCGGCGGGTTTCCGGCTTTGCTTGTCGCCCGCCTACGCGCCCGATCGCTGCTCCGGCAGCAGGAAGTCCAGATCGGCGCGGATCCCGCGTTCGACGCGGCGCATTACCGCGGGCATTCTTCGGCGTCGCAGAGCGGCCTGAGCCCGGCGCGCCACTACTTGCTGCATGGCCGGTTCCAGGGGCTGAGCCCGCATCCCTTGTTCGACGTGGAGTGGTATCGCATCCGGTATCCCGATATCGGCGACCAGGATTCTTTGCTGCACTACATCACGCGGGGGCGGGCGGAGGACCGATGGCCGAACGCTTTGTTCGATCCCCAGTGGTATCGTCAGCAACATTCCGCGGCCGGGACGCTTGGCCAGGACTTGCTGCTGCATTTCAGCACGGTCGGAACCGCGCGGCACTACGACCCATCGCCTTTGTTCCAGTCCCGCCGTTACTTGGACTGGTACCCGGACGTGGCTGCAAGCGGCCTGAACCCGCTGGCGCACTACCTGGCGCACGGCCGGCACGAGAAGCGGACGGTCTCGCTCCAAGCATCGGGGGCGGTTCCCGTCGATCAGGCGCTCATCGAAGCGCGCAAGCGGCCGCAGGGCGGTCCAGAAGCGGCGCTGTTCGTGACGCACTCGCCTGATGGCCGGTTGAAGCCGCGTGTGCGCCATTACCTCCAGGGCTTGAGGCAAGAAGGCATCGCAGCCACGCTGATCGTTGCGGCGGACCACGGTTTCAGCGACGACGAGCCCTGGCTTTACGACCTTGTGGACGGGCTCTACGTCCGTCAGAACGGGGGCTGGGATTTTGCTTGCTGGGCGCATGTCCTGCGGCTGAACCGCCATTTCTACCGATCCGACATCCTTTATTGGTTGAACGACAGCGTGATCGGCCCGGTGAACCAGGCCGCATTCCATGCCGTGCTGCAACGCGTGAGACTTGGGCATGGCGACGTCATCGGGCTCACCGCCAGCCTTGAGCGCGGTTACCACGTGCAGAGCTTTTTCCTGGCGTTCAAGGCGCAGGCGCTTCGATCGGCGCCCTTGCAAGCCTTCGTGCTCGGCATCCAGAGCCTGCGCAACAAGGAAGACGCCATCAACGCCTACGAGATCCGGCTGACCGCCGTTCTCAGGGCGGCTGGCCTGTCCGTGGCGGCAGTGTTCGAGCCGGCCGACCAGGCCAACCCGGCGATCCACAAGTGGGAAACGCTGCTGGAGGCTGGCTTTCCATTCCTCAAGATCGCAGCGATCCAGCACGGCCTCGAACACGGCGACGGGACCGGTTGGAGGAAGGCTCTGGCCAAGCACGGCTTCGACGCAGGGCTCGCTGAACAGCTTTGCGCGGACAGGCCCGATCCCCCGTCTGGCGCTGCGCATCCAGGACACGTCCCGCCGCTGGCCAACGATCCGCCGCAGATCACCTTCGTCAGCCCGTTCAACTTCGGCAACGGCCTGGGCGTCGCCGCGCGGGGCTACATGGCGGCCCTGATGCACCTGGGCCTGCCGGCCACCCTGCTGCCGGTCGAGCGGCCGTTCAACGTCCATCAGCGCGTGGCGCCGACCCTGCCGTGCACTGAATGCGTCGGACCGGCAGACTTGGCGCTGGTGCACCTGAACCCGGATGCGTGGGACGCCCTGCTGACGCCTGCCCAGTCCGCGGCGGTCGATGCGGCGCGGCATAGGATCGGCCTGTTCGTGTGGGAGTCGCTGGACGTTCCGCAGCGCTTCGCGGCGGTCACGCGGCGGCTGAGCGCGGTGTGGGTGCCGAGCCGCTATTGTGCGGACGCGTTCCGGCAGGTCTCCGAGGCGCCGGTGCATGTCATTCCCTACGTCGTCCCGGTGCGGCCGTCCGGCGTCGGCGCGAGCCGCATCTTGCGGCTCAAGCAGGAGCTGGGGCTCGCCCCGGCGAGCCGGGTGGTCTTGTTCAGCTTCGACGCGTCCAGCTATCTCGCGCGCAAGAACCCGCATGCCCTGGTGCGGGCGTTCGACCGGTCCGGGCTGGCCGGCGCGGGATGGCGGCTGGTGCTGAAGACCAAGCACCTGCACGCCGCGGAAGCGGGCGGACGCGTGCTGCTGGACGCGGTCGAGCGCAGCTTCGGCACGCTGCTGGTCGATCGTCCCGTCGATCAGGAGGCCGCCATCGCTTTGATGGCGATGGCCGACATCTACGCCTCGCCGCATGCGTCCGAGGGCTTCGGCCTCACGATCGCGGAGGCGATGGCGATGGGCAAGCCGGTGGTCGCGAGCGATTTCGGCGGCAGCACCGACTTCCTCGACGAGAGCTGCGGCTTTCCTGTCCGCTGCACGCCATGGGAGCTGCCGGAGGATGACGGCGCGTATCCCAAAGGAACGACCTGGGGGCGCATCGATGAGGATCGCCTGGCGGAAACCCTGGCGAGCGTCGCCTCGCTTCCGGCCGCGGCATTGCTGGACGTTGGCGCCAAGGCCCGGCAACGCATCGAAATGCAGCTTTCGCCCGCGGCGGTCGCGGGCAGGATGCGTGCGGAAATCAACGATCTCCTGGGACTGTGATGCGGCTTCGGTCAGGCTGTGGGGCATGACGCCTGATCTGCTGGTCCTCGTTCTCGCGCCGGACGGACGACGGACCAAGGCCGCCGCGACCCATCTCACCCGGGACACTCAGCCCGTGTGGGACGCGGCTTGCTGGTACGTGTTCACCGACCGGCTGGCGGAGCTGCACCCCTGCCTTGCCGCCCTGCTGCATGGCTACGGGGAAGATCGGCCGGACGTGGACATCGTTTATGGCGACGAGGTCATCGCCGCGGCGCCGGGCCAGCCGTTGCAGCATTTGTGCAAGCCCGCTTTTGACGCGACCCAACTGGTCGCGCAGGACTACATCGGGCTGCCCGTCGCCGTTCGCGGCCGGGCCATGGCAGCCCTGGGCGGGCTGGATGCATCCGCTGGCTCGGCGCAGGTTTACGACCTCGTGCTGCGCGCGACAGCGGCCGGGTTCGCGGTCGGCCGCATCAAGCAAGCGTTGGCCGTGAACCAGGCCGGCGTCGCACGTGCTACCACGCCGGACCGCTTGGCCGTGCTGAGGCGAGGCTTGGCACGCAGCTACCCCGACCATGAAGTCGGGCCGGGCCTGGCGGCGTCCACGGTCGAGCTGCGGCGCAGGTTCGACGACCCGCCGCCCGTGGCTCTCGTGATCCTGCCGCGCCGCAGGGCCGCTCCCATGGCTCCTGGCCTGCTGGACAGCCTCGCCCAGACCGACTGGCCAATGGATCGCCTGCATGTCGTCGTTGAGCAGGACGGGGCGGCTGGCCCGGAGCAACCCTGGCCGTTCAACGTGCGACGGGTGGCAACGCATGGCTTGAACGAGGCGGCCAACGTCAACCGGCTCTGGCAGGCCAGCGAGGCCGAGCACCTGGTGTTCCTGGACGAGGGATTGCTGGTCCGCGAGCCAGGCTGGCTGCGAGCGCTGATGACCTTCGCCGCCGACCCGGGCATCGGCGGCGTAGGCGCCCGGCTGCTGAGTCCGGAGGGCATCATCCGGCACGCGGGAACGCCGTGCGGCACGCCGGGTCGGTGCGGCTTCGCCGGGCTGCCGGGGGGCGACCCCACCTACCAGAACTGGGCAGTGGTGCAGCGCGAATGGTCCGTGGTGTCCGGGGAAGCATTCGCCACGAGGCGCAGCCTGCTGGAATACGTGAACGGCCTGGACGAGCGTTTCGGGTTTGCCTGTGGCCAGGCGGATCTGTGCCTACGGCTGCGCCTGCTGGGCTTCCGCATCGTGTACACCCCCCATGCGGAGCTGACGCAGCGTGGGCGCGCGTCCGACGGCGATCCCGGCCCCGAGCCGGACGAGACCGCGCTCTTCCTGCAAAAGTGGCAAAGCTTCGTCGCCGACGACCCGGCTTACCATCCACGGCTGACCCGGAACGCGCCGGTGATCGCACCCACGCCGTCCGATCAGGATTGGTGGCGTCAGCGCCTGAACAGCCGGCTGAACAGCCCTTTTGGCGGCGATGGCGGGGCGGCAGGCGGCTTCCACCCGGAGTAGTTGATCCGGTCCGCTTCCGCCTCGCTGAGCGGCCCCAGCGGCGTCGGCCGGCGCCGCGCCACCACGGCGGTCTGGTAGTTGGGCACGGCGCCGCTCTCGGTCAGCATGCGCTCCATCAGCACGATCAGCCGGCCGATCGTCTGGTCCTTCGGGTCCTGCCAGTCGAAGTTCGGCAGGATGCCGGTGAAGAACGGCCGCATGATGCTGCCACCATAGTCGCGCCGGTCGATCACGTCGAAATACTGGTAGGTGAGCGGCAGGATGCGCGAGGCGTGCACCCCTTCGGAGGGGTCGTGCTGCATCATCCAATCCAGCGACGGCTTCGGCACGCCCGGGCGCTCGTGCTTGGCGAGCACGTCCCACCGGTAGCGCGGCGCCAGGCAGGCATCGATGCGGTTCATCAGCGCGAGCACGTGGTCGTCGTAGATGTGGTGGTCCGGGCCGACATACTCGTCGAAGATCAGCAGCCCATCCGGCTTCAGCACCCGGTGCATCAGCTGGAACATGGCCTCGATCTCGAAGAAATGGTGGATCGCCGCTTGCACGAACACGACGTCGAACCCGGCTGTCGGCAGGTCTTCCGTCAGCACGTCGCCGGAGCGCAGCTCAAGCCGCGCGGCGTAAGGCTGCCCGGCCACCCGCGCCGCCGCCGCCGTGATCGCGGAGCGCGACATCTCGTAGGCGACCATGTGCTGCGCATAGCCCGCCTTGACCATGTGCTCCTCGATGAATGCCATGCCGCAGCCGATGGACAGCATGCGCGCCGGCGGCGGCGTGAGGTGGCGCTGGCCGATGGCGTCGATAATCCAGCCATCGGGCGAGCCCGTGGTCGGCTCGGCGATGGCATGGCGGTAGAGGAACTTGTGCTGGGTGTAATCGACCGGGTCACCGTCCACGTTGGGCCGGGAGCCAACGTGCTCGCCGCCCTCGTAGCGTTGGTCCCAAACGGAGGTGGCGTCGGTCGCCTTCTCGGTCATGCACAAGGTCCTTGCTGCGGGGTCCAACGAGCATACCACTCGTCATGGAGAACAATCCGGGCGAGGCGGCGGCTCGACTCTTCCCAGGAGATCGTCGTGATGCGGGCGGGGTCGGGCACCCGGCCGGCCTTTCGCAGCGCAAGCCAGCGGCGCAGCGCGGCGGCGAGGGGCATGGCGCCCCCGGTAAAGTAAACCGCGTTCTCGCCGCACACCTCCCGAAAGATCGGCAGGTCACGGCACACCACCGCCAGGCCAGCGCGCGCCGCCTCCACGAGAGGCAGGCCGAATCCTTCGCCCTCGGAGGCCATCAGCAACACGGCACTGCGCTCATAGAGCGCTGCGACCAGGCCGTCGTCGGCGTCCTGCACCCAGTGCAGGCGGCGGCCCAGCTCGGGATGGGCCAGGATGCGCTGCTCCAGCCCCTGCATCAGCCAGCCGGTGCGGCCCAACAGGGTCAAGCCGACATCCACCCCCTCCCCCCACAACGCATCGAACGCTGCAAGGGCGTCCACGTGCCCTTTGCGCGGTTCCAGCGTGCCCACCACCAGGGCAGTCGGGCGCGTCGCCGCGGCGGCAAGGCAAGCGTGGTCGGCCGCCAGCCCCGGGGCCGGGCGGAAATCCGCGCCGAGGTGGAACCAGCCGACATCGAGCGGGCGGGTGCGGGTGGGAGGATGGGCGTCAAGCCAGCCCAGCAGATCGTCGGCGACGGCGCGGGAGATGCAAAGCAGGCCGTCCGCGAGGCTGCTGATCGTGCGCAGCCAATGCGGGAACATGCTCTGCACCGGCAGCGGGAAGCAGGCCGGCATCTGCACCGGCAGCAGATCGTAGATGACGATGACGGCCCGGGCGCCGCGGGCGCGCACGGCATGGATCGTCTCGGCCAGCCCACCCACGTCGTGGATGTGCAGGTCCAGCCCTACGAACACGTCCCCATCGGCTGGGACGGCAGCCTCCGGCACCCCATCAGCCGGCGGCAAGCCGAACAGGCGCTGGCCGAAGCCGCGGGCCAGGGTCAGGCCTGCCAGCCCGATGCTCACCGGCTCCACCCTTGCGCCCAGGTCCGCCATGCGGCCGAGCTGCCGCACGGTCTCGCGCACCACCCGCTGGATGCCGGTGCCCGCGTCGTAGGCGGCGATGGTCGAGACATCCAGCAGCAGAAGGCGGGAGCCGGGGCGCCGGAAGGTGGCGGCCACGGCCTTCGCCACCTCCGGCGTGGCAGCATCTTCGCTTGCCAAGCCGAGTAGGCAGCGTTCCAGCGCGGCCTGCGGGCTGGACGCATAGGCCTGCTCGATGAGGTCATGCAGTTCGCCAGGATCCAGGACCGGCTCCGTCAGCCAACGGATCGCGCGCTGCGCCAAGCCTGCCTCGATCGGGTATCGCGCCGCTGCCGCGCCGTCCTCCTGCATGGCGACCGCCGCGTGCCAGCCGTGCAGCTCGAGCATGATCGACGAGAGAACGTCGGACCACGCACCGGGAGCCCCCTGCAACAAGATGGCGAATGGCAGGGTGTTGCCGATGACGACGCCGGGATGGGCGTCGAGCATGCGGACGGTCAATGCGGCGTGGGCGGCGTCATCGCCGGGCCAGTAAACCAGGCGGTCCGGCGGCTGCGCGGCCAAGGCGGCAGCCGTGCGGAGGGGAAAGCAGGCGCGCAGCGCCGGGTCGTCCGACTCCGGATCGTCGGACAGGAGGGTGACGGCATACCAGCGCGCCAGCCCTTGCAGCAGGCGGCGCAGCGGGGCCACGTTGCCCCGCAGCGGAGCGAGGACATAGAGCCGCAGCTTGCAGTCCGTCTTGGCTGGTGGACGGGCCAAGGTCTCGGCGGCGGCCCAGGCGCGGCTGGCCGTGCTGGCCCAGGTGAAGCGCGCGGACCGGGCAACGCCGTAGCGGCCCAGCTCCTGCGCCAGGGCGGGAAAGTCCAGCACGGCCCGCAGCCGCTTCGCCAGGGCCGCCGGGTCCTTCGGGTCGAACAAGGCATCCGGATGGTCCATGACCTCGGGGAGGCTGCTCGCATTGCTGCACAGCACCGCCGCGCCGCAAGCCATCGCTTCGGCCACCGACAAGCCGAACCCTTCGTGAAAGGACGGGCACACGGTGGCGGCGCTGCCACGGTAGAGCCCGGGAAGGTCGCGGTCCGACACGAACCCGGTCAGCAACCGCACGTCGTCCTCGGCGAGCCCGGCGTCGCTCACCATGCGGTGCAGCAGCGGCAGTTGGTGGCCGTCGTTCCAGCAGGTCGCCACCAGTTGGTGCTGCTGCCGCAGCGCGGGCGGCAGCAGGGCGTAGGCGCGGATCAGCCCGGCGAGGTTCTTGCGCTCCTCCACGGCCCCCACGCACAGCACGTAGCCGGGCTGCAAGCCATAACGGCCGAGCAGCGCGTCCTGCGGCTCGTCCTCCGGCGCCGCGGGCCGGAACAGCTCTCCTACCCCTGCCAGGATGTTGAACACCTTGGCCGCATCCACCCCCAATCCAGCAAGGATTTCGTCGCGGCCCGACTGGCTGATGCAAAGCAGCGCATCGCTGTGCGCCAGCTGCATCAGGCGGGGATAGTACCAGTCCTGCTGCACCCGGCTGTGCAGGTACAGCTCCGGCCGCGACAGGGGAATCAGGTCGTAGCAGAGGCTGACCGTGGGCGGCGGGACCATGTCGGCCGGAAAGCCGGTCACGGCCTCGTCGCCGTAGCCCTCGAAGGTGCTGGCGATCAGCAGCACGTCCGGCTGCAAGGAGGCCAGGAAGGCGGCACGGATGCGCTCGGCCGCGCGGCGGCGGCCGGCATCCGCCGCTTGCCACGAGGTTTGTCGCCCCGGGCCGTGCCAGACCCGGACATGGCTCGCGGGCAGCACGGGCGCCAGGGCGTCGCGCAACTCCTCCGTGGCGTCGCGGAAATTGCCGTTCAGCATGACGAGAAGCTCGTGCTGGCCGGCCTGCTCCGCCATCGCCACCGCCAGGGCACGGCTGTAGCGGCCGATGCCGCGGTTGCGGCTATCGCTTTGCGCGCCCTGCAAGTCGATCACCAGCCGCATGGCGCCAGTCAGTCCCGCCCAGGTCCCAGCAGCCGTTGCAGGATGGCCTGCTCCCGCAGCGGCAGCGGCGCGGGGCGGTCTGGCAGCGGCAGCGGCGCGGCCGAGGGCGGCAGCGCCGCCGGCGGCGGCCGCCGCAGGGCCTGCCGCAGC
>CAXTJU010000017.1:0-51956 GCA_964244655.1 uncultured Acetobacteraceae bacterium
AGCCGGGTCAATTCTCGACGAAAACGCCGGGTCAGTTCTCAGCAAAAATCAACACCCGCTCGTCACTCGCTACAAGAGCGCCGAGCACAGCAAGGCGGTTGTCACGGGTCGCAGCCGCGACCGTTATCGCGGCCGGCTGGCGACGCTGCTGATGATGCTGCTGGAGAAGGCTGGGCTGACGCGGATCGATCCTGGACAGCCCTTGCCCTCGATCGCCGACCAATACCGGGCCTTGCGCATGGCCGCCCGCGAGATCGAGCTTGAGGAGGACGTCATCCTGGCGAGCTTTCTCTGCACCTACCTCCCTGCCCTGCCCGAGCTCATGGCGAAGATCGTGCGCACGCCGCCGGAGCGCTTCCGGCGTAGCCATCGCCCGCATGGGCTGCTGGTGACGATGGCGGCCGAGGCAGCCGAGGGCCACATCCGGCCGCTCCGTGGCGACCCCATCCCAGTGCGCGGCGAGATCGCGATCTTCGGCGAGCGGGATGGGCATGGCCAAGAGCCGGCCGGCGATCGTCGGGCCCGGTCGCCCTACCTCGCGGCTTGCGTCGTCGGGCAGGCGGTGCCGAATGAGCCGGTCGAGGTGCTCAAGGCCTACCTACACCCCTGTGCCTCGCAGGGGCACCTGATGCCGGTCGACAGCAACCTGGAGCGTCAGACCCTGGCGCTGCTGCTCAGCCTGCAGGACTGGCTGGGCAAGCGCCGGAAGGTGCGGGTGACGATCGACAAGCCGGTGTTCGATCTCGGTTGGTCATCGGCCCCCGCACCGACCCAGGCCGTTGGAGGAGCCCCTGTCGAAGCTGCGGCTCTGCTGACGAGGATCGGGGACGCACACCGCGCCAGCCTGACCACGCTCCGTGAGCTGGGCATCAAGCATCGACCTGAAAGCGACGAGGAAGCCCGCGATCCCTGCTTGCCCGACTTCATCCTCTGGGCGGAGGCGGATCATGCCGTCCAGCATGGCGTCGTCATCGTGGAGACGATGGGGTTCGCCGACGACGCATACCGGGACAGGAAGCACCGCACCCATGGGCTGATGTCCCGAATCTTGGCCGGGGCTCCCGTCGTGGCGCATGACTTCTGGTCACCAGCCGGCATTGCGCAGGGTCAACGTGACCGGCAGTTCTGGCTTGATGCGAGGTGGATGGTGACCGGTCCAGAAGCCGACTAGTAGATTTTGGCCGCCGCCTTCCAGAATCGATGTCTTAGATATCTGATACCCTTTCCATCAGATATCCTGGCTGTCTTAGTCTCGGTATCGGCGCTTTCTGCGGTCCTTCAGGTCGTCCTCGGGCACTGAAAACCCAGCAGCCATGAGGGCGCGAGCAATGACCACCGTCATCGTCACACCCTCTTCCAAAGCCTTGGAGTCAATTTGGCGCAGGACGTCAGGAGACAGTCGGAGAACAAACGGTGCAGGTCGCGATTGCGTCTCAGGGGGGGCCGGCTGTGTGACCCGAACCACCTCAACCGCCGCATGCGGGGGTGGCTTGCCAGGATTAGCCGCTGGCAGCGCAGAGGGAACTGCGTCCAACTGATCGCCGATGGCAGTAAGCAGCTCACTACCTCTGCGAGCCGGTGCCATTGGGGAGAAGCTGGTTTTTGCCATTCACTACCTCGCTTTCTCAGAACAACATACGTCAGCCATCGGCGCTGTCCTCGCAATCCTAGATATCAGATATCGCGAGTTGCAGAACTCTTTGGATGAGCAACACGGCAGGTCCCGTGTTTCATCTATGCGGTGGCACCCTGAGTGCCTGAGATGTCATAGACATCCCCGCCATCACAGAAACCCTAGATATCAGATCGACTCGCAATCTATTATGTCCCCGACGCGTGCAACGGCTTTGTAAGCGCGCTGAGACATTCTCAGTATCGTAGATATCAACCTGTCACTGCAGCAGTTCTCTTGCCCGCTGGTCTCGATGCAGCCCGCTTCAACCAGCCGAGCGTGACTATCTCCTCGGAGAGAGCCTTAGCCTCTTTGCCAATCACTCCATCCGTCGGAACCGTTCCAGACCAACTGGATGCTTGATAGGCGGTCCTGTCTGAGAGCCGTGCCTGGAGAAATGGAAGCCCCAATCCCGTTGTCGCCTGCTCGTAGGCATACTTGTCGGCTGATCTGCGCGGATCAAAGCCGGTCATAACCACCCGGAAGTCGATGACGCGCCGGGTCGACTTGGAGAGGTTCCGCACCCACTCCGCGGTTTGCTCAGCCTCGCGAACGGATCCCCGATCAGGCATGCAGGGGATAATGACGCCGTCCGCCGCACCGATAGCCACAAGCATGGACCGGGAGCCAAAGCCGGCCGTGTCGATGATGACAGCATCATACTGCTCGGCTAGGTCGGCAGGGAGGTTTGCGAGCTTCTTCTCATCGGGTTCTGTGTGAACACTCAACGAGGTGCCCGTGTAGACCTGCGCCCACTCGGTAAAGCCCTTATTTGGGTCGGCGTCGATGACGGCCACCTTCCAGCCTTCGGTGACTAGGTTAACGCTGAGGATACGTGTCAGCGTTGTCTTACCGGCTCCACCTTTCTGGGTAGCTACCGTGATGATAGTGCCCATGCGCCCTCCACGTCCCGTAGCGACCTATATCAGATCGCCTAGCTATCCAACAGCTAAGACATCTGATATCTAGGCATCATAGGCTTTTAGAGGGCTAGTGGCGTCCTCGGACACTTGGCCTTCAGCCTTAGTGGTAGATGCGACTAGGTAGCTAAGCTATCAGATACCTCGGACTCGCATCCTGTCGTAGGTGAGTAACGGCCGGCCTCCCGCGGCGTTGATCCTCGGCCTACGCAGAGGCACCAAGTTGGCAGCTAGGCTATCAGATATCTAGGCTTTCAACCACTTCTGGCTTTGTGTCCGCAGAACGGAAGGGCCGAGGAAGTCAGCGACGGTTGCGGAACGTGACCAAGTCCAAGACGGCCGCTAATCCCGGGCGTGATTTCTTGCGACCGGCTTCAGGTCTCGGCTGCGACGTCTTACGGCCACGCTACCGGATGCGTGCGGGGACTGGCGGCCGGGAAGGCAGGAGGGTGATCCCAGCTTCCGAGATCGCCACTTCGGCCTCCGGGTAAACCCCGAGTGCCAGGTGCAGTGATTCAACGAACCTTGGCCGGAAGTGCTTCAGCAGCCGGTAGCTGCTTCCGAACTGCGCGTGCAAAGCCTTCCAGGTAATCGGAGTTGCCCGACCGAGCACGTGAAGCCGGTATGCGAGCCAACAGTAGATGTCGAGCGCCTGAGAATTATTGGAAATCGATCGGATCGCCGCTTCCTGAAGCGGCACTGGATGTCGCATGAGCGACTTAAAGAAGCCCTCAGACAGGGTTACCGATCCCATCAGTCCGGAGGAGCCATCCTCATGAGAAAACATTGAAGTATCGACGAGGTTTTGGGAGGAGAACCCCGTCCCGGTCGCCCCCTCGATTTGGAAAGTCATTCGGCAGCGGCTGATTCGGATGGCCTGCTGGCGAACTTCGCCCATGCTCTGACCTCCGATAGGGACGCCAAGTCGTCCTAGCCATACGCGGAGGCTCTTCCCGAGCTCGATCTCGCGGCTTTTTGTTCGTACGGCTTCGCTCTGAAGATGAAGCAGGATCAGCCGCGCCTTCGAACCGTAAGGCACACCAACGCGCACCGCCTCGTCGTGGCCTCTTGCGACCGACCCGGGCTCGATCATCAGGCGCAGGTGGTCTGTGCGGACTGTCCAAATCTGATCGTCGGCGAGGCGCTTGTGAGGCAAGGCGGTCTGACACCAGCCGCTATAGAGGAAGCCGGTTTGCTGCTCTTCATCGGTCATGAAAGCATGGGCCGCTTCCAGGACCTGACGATAGTTGGCCATGTCCAGTTCGGGAAGTGCCAGCGAGCCTTGGAGGCCGTGATCTTCAAGGCGTCTGTGAATCTGTCCCATGCCGGTCAACTTGCAGGATCCTGGATCGGGTTGTCGCCGTGATGTCTTGCGACCGGAGCTACTAGTGAAGCTATTTGATTCTAAGTAATAGTTTGGTCCGCAAGACCTCACGGGATAAAACTCACAACGCATTGATCTAATTATAGATGGAGCTGATGCGTGGTCGCAAGATATCACGGCTTGTGCCGCAAGACATCACGCCTCAGTTGTGTGCAATTCGGCGCGGTGGTCGCAAGACCACACGCCCAGGGACGCGACTCGAAGCGGGTGACGCCAGGCGGTCGCAAGATATCACACCGACATCGCATGGTGAAGGATAGCCTCCGCGGCCGTCAGTCGCGGCTCACCCTACCCGTCCGGTCCCGCCAGTGATGTCGAAGCCAGCAACGCGGATCCGGCTCCCGCTCGGAGGGAACGCCTGCGTGTGAGCAACGGCGGCTCCTACCTTGCGAGAGCCCCGCGCCGAGTTGGCACCTCGCCCTTTCTCCTAGTGGGGCACGGTAATCCGCAGCATCCGTCCCAGCAAGGCGTGGTGGCCAGCGTATCGGGTGGTGTCGGCCGAGGATGGCCTGCTCACTTGCAGTCGGGAGGAGCACACGAGTGCATTTGCGGCTGCGCCTGCCGTGGTGCAAATGTGGGATCGACGGGTCACTGGCAGGCGGTCGACCTCAATCACAGTCGCTGCCCTCGAAGCCGACTTCGCTGAGATACGCGGGCGGTTCGGGACGGGCGGGAAGCCATGACCGGCATTCGGGCTGTCTCGCTCTTGCGGCCGTCATCAGCGTCGAGAGTAGTTGACCTAGAGAACCTCACCGAGTGGATGGCCTTCAAATAGGTCACCGAACTCCAGGTACTCGCCGAGCACGTTGAAGCTCTTATGCCGCTCGAGACGCTTGAGTTTAGCCGAGTGGACGCCTCGATCCATACCCGTGGTAAGCGCGCCGCGTTTGAGGCTATGACCACCGAGATCGCTCCGACCGAAGCCCGCCGCGACAGCACGAGCCTGGACCACCAGCGCCACCGATTGCGGAGTTAGCGCAACCCGGCCGAGCTGGGGCTGGCTGGCCGGTCCAGCTTTGATAGCTGCAGCCGGAACCCAAAGCCTTCTAAACACTGGTCCTTCGGTGATGGCTGCTGCAGCGAGCCATCGCTCCAACGCGCGCACCGGGCAGAGCTCGGTGTCGCCGTAGGGCAGGGGAACAGTAACTGCTTTGGCCTGGCTGCCCTTAGTCTGCATGAGGGTGAGACGCAGGCCGCGTTCGGTAGCTTCGAGGTCTTTGATCTCGATAGCAGCGAGCTCGGAGCGGCGCAGCGCACCTGCGAAACCCACCAGCAGCAGCGCTTTGTCCCGCAGCCCTCGCAAGTCGTCGGGGATGGGCGCCAACAGGCGCCGCAGCACCGCGGCGGTAGCAGCCTTCTTTTTGCGGGGCTGCTCGCCGCGGCCTGCCGCTTCACGGCGGATGCCGGCCAGCGCTTCGGCGACGCAGGCGTCGTCGGTCGGCACGGGACAGCCGGCGAGACGGTGCAGATGGCGGATGGCCGCGCGCCTCAGGTCGAGGGTGGCGGGGGTGAATTTGCGACCGCGCTCGCCAGCGAGGAAAGCGGCCACATCCGGCCCGGAGGCGGGTAGGGGCGGCAGGCCGTGCTGTTCGCACCAGGCACACCAGGCGCGGACGGCGGCGCGGTAGGCGCGTCGGGTGCTGGCGGCCTTGGCCTGCAGCGCATAGGCACTCGCGGCCCCGCGCGCGGCGGCGAGCGAGCCGTCTGCAGCGGGTGGCGTCGCGTTGAGTGTACCGTCGAACCAGATGTCGCTTTGCTCTGGCGACTGCACTTTGCGCTTTAGTGCTGCCCTAAACGCATCATGCTGACGGTGTTCATCAGCTCCGGCGAGCGGCTTGCTGACCCATCGGCGCACCCCTGTGGATTTCGTGTCTGATCCACGTCACCCTGCCTGTCATGAACGTCCTCGAGGTTCCGATTGAGGTGTTGCGGCTGGCCGAGGCGCTCGTCTTTGCCAGTCCCGAGCCACTGACGTGGCAGCGCCTCGGGCCGATGCTGCCTCGCGACTTGGACCCGGGCATCGTGTTCTCTGCCCTGGAGCGCCACTGCGCCGGCCGGGGGGTGATCCTGGCGAGGGCAGGGGAGGGCTGGACCTTTCGCACGGCCCCCGACCTGGGTGCGCAGGTCAGGAGCCTTCTGACCGAGGCGCGCCGGCTGCCGCGGGCGGTGATGGAGACATTGGTGCTGATCGCGCTGCACCAGCCGGTCACGCGGGCCGAGATCGAGGACATTCGCGGCGTGGCGCTCGCGCAGACGACGATGGACCTGTTGCTGGAGAGCGGGCTGGTGAAGCCGTGGGGCCGCAAGGAAGCGCTGGGCCGTCCCACCCTCTGGGTGACCACGCCGCGCTTCCTGTCGCAGTTCGGGCTGCGCAGCCTGCGAGACCTGCCAGGCTCGCACCTGACCCGATCCAACATGGCCAGCCCAGCAGATGCAGCCGAGGAGTTCGCATTGCCAGCGGGCGAAGAGGTGGCTGGCGCGTCCGAGCCGTCGGATCAAGCCCCGCCGCTGTGATTACAAGTCGAGCTGCAGGCGCACGACGCGCGCGACGGCTGCCAGGTCGTCCTTGCTGAGGACGCCGAGGGGCCGCTGCAGGCGATGCTTGCTGGCAGTCGTGATCTGGTCCGCCATGGCCTTGCGCCGTTCACCGTTGAGCGACAGGTAGGTCTCGGCAGGATGGAGCCGTTCGACGTGGCTCGAGACCGGCACGATCTGGACGCGGTTGAGCAAGGCGTTGGCGGTGTCGTTGCTCAGCACGACGGCCGGGCGGGTTTTCTGGACCTCGCCGCCGGCCGCGGCGTCGAACGAGACCAGCCAGGGGGTCCGGTAGTAACGGACCCGAAAGTTCGATTCAGCATAAACCAAGGCTGGGTAAGTTTGCTGTAGGTAGATTGATGTACCAGTTGATATAGGCCGAAGCCGTAAAAAGGCCGCTGGCCAGCAACAGTCTGCGGCTGTTGCATCAAACAGTGGTTTTCTGACCTCGATTTCGTGATCGCAAAGATGGCGCATTGTGCCACGGCTCGTGCGTTGCAGCCGTATGTCCATTCACCGCACAACCCTCAACGTCTCCCTGACGCCGGCCCTTGAGCAGCTCATCATCGAGCGAGTCTTGTCAGGTCGCTACCAGACCGCGAGCGAAGTCGTTCGCGCTGGGTTGCGTCTTTTGGAGCAGAGCGAGGCGACGCAGGGTCCGACGAAGGCGGAGCCTCCCCTCTCGAAGAAGACCATGGAACGCCCGTAGATGGACCGGCATGCGGAGCTTGCCATCCTGGACGGAGTAGGCCCGCGAAGGCGTGCTTTGAGCGAACAGATAGCCCCGGTCCGCACCGATACAGAGATGGCGCATGTGCCTCTGCGCTCGGTCCTACGTGCGGCGACCCATGAGGTACACGAGCGTCTGCATCGCCACGCTGGGTTCGCAGCAATCCAGAGCGCCACCATCGGTTTGGCGGACTACCGGAACCTCATCGTCCGCCTTTACGGGTTCTACCTGCCGTTCGAAGCCGCCGCAGCGATCAGACCAGACCGGAGCAAGTGGCTCGTGGATGACCTGAAGGCGTTGGGTCTGGACCGCCCGCTCCATGCCCTGCCGAAATGCCCGCATGTTCCACGACTCGACAGCGCGCATCTCAGGCTTGGGGCGCTGTATGTGGCCGAGGGGTCGGCCCTGGGGGGTCGCGAGTTGGCCCGTGGGCTCGACCGAATGCTCGGCCAGGACGTGGCGGGGGGTCGGCGGTTCTTCATCGGCCGCGGCCCCGAAACGGGTGAGGCATGGAGAGGTTACCTGGCACGGTTGTCGGCAGCGCCGTCCGCACGCGCGGAGATCATCAAGGGCGCGGTTGAGACATTCGCCGCTTTCGAACACTGGCTGAACGGATGGAGCACCCTGGCCCATGGCTGACCTCGGCATCGCGACAGCGTCCGTTGACGTGACGAACTGCGACCGGGAGCCGATCCACATCCCGGGCGCGATCCTGCCGCACGGCGCCATGCTGGTGCTGGACGCCGACACGCTGGAGGTCATGCAAGCGGCCGGCGATACGTCCCGCCTGCTGGGCGTACCTCTCGGGGAGCTGCTCGGGCAGTCGGCGACGACGCTGTTCCGCCCCGATCAGATCGAGAACTTGCGCGGGCTGGCGGCCGCTCTCGGCCTGGTCAAGCCGCGTCACCTGCTTGATCCGCAGCTGCGCGTGATCGCCGGCCAGCCGCTCGACGCGAGCCTGCACCGCAGCGCAGGGTCACTGGTCCTGGAGTTCGAGGCCGCCGATCCCAGCGACCGCTTCGCGGCCGATCCGCTCGCCGGCGTTCAGGAGATGGTTCGCGGGTTCGACGAGTCGTCCTCGCTCCAGGCGCTGTGTCACCTTGCCGCCGAACGGGTGCGCAATGTCGCCCGCTACGACCGCGTGCTGGTCTACCGGTTCATGCAGGACGGCTCGGGGTGGGTTATCGCCGAGAGCCGGGAGCCGCATCTCGAACCCTTCCTGGACCTGCACTACCCGGCGGCCGACATCCCGCAGCAGGCCCGCGCCCTGTATGTGAAGAACTGGCTGCGGCTGATCACCCAGGTGAACTACGACGCAGCGCCGCTGACGCCCGCGTTCCATCCGCGGACCGGCGAGCCGCTGGACATGAGCCAGGCGATCCTGCGCGACGTGTCCCCGATCCACCGCGAGTATTTGCGCAACATGGGCATCGACGCCTCGATGTCGATCTCGATCATCCGCGGCGGCAAGCTTTGGGGCCTCATCGCCTGCCACCACTACAGCCCACGCATCCTGCCGCGGCATCTGCGCGCCATATGCGAGTTGTTCGGTTCCATGTTCTCGCTCCAGCTTGAGGCGCGCGAGAAGGGAGAGCAGTTCGATGAACGGCTGGCGAGCCGCATGGTGCTGCAGAACCTCATGCTCAACCTGGCCACCGCGGACGATTACGCGGTCGGGCTGACCAAGGAGTCGCCCAACCTGCTCGACTACATCCATTGCGGCTTGCCTTCTGCCGAGGGGAAACACCAGGGAGGCGTCGCGGTCAGCGTCAAGGGTCAGTTGACCTTCCTGGGGATCACGCCCACCCAGAGCCAGATCCTGGACCTGATAGAATGGCTGAGCACCCACGTGCCGAAGAGTGAGGGCGTGTTCTCGACCGACAGGCTAGGTGAGATGTGGCCGCCTGGCGCCGCCTTCGCCGGCGTCGCCTCGGGCGTGCTCGTCATTGCGGTCTCGGAGGAGCTGTCCGACTTCATCATCTGGTTCCGGCCGGAACTCGTCGGGACATCCGACTGGGCAGGTGAACCGACGAAGCTGGTGGCCAGCGGCCCGAACGGCGACCGGCTCAGCCCGCGCAAGTCCTTCGAGGTATGGAAGGAGACGGTCCGCGGACGCTGCTTGGCGTGGACGCCGGCCGATCTCGATGCGGCGTTCGACCTGCGGGTCTCCCTGCTCCACGTGGTCCTGCGCCGGATCAACACGGCTGCGCAGGAACGCAAGCGAGCCGCCGAGCGCGACAAGCTTCTCATGGCCGAACTCGACCACCGTGTGAAGAACACGATCGCCAACATCCAGGCCCTTGTCATACAGACGAGCCGCAACGCGGACTCATTGACGGGCTTCGTCAAGGGGCTGGGAGGCCGCATCCAGGCGATGGCCAAGGCCCACAGCCTGCTGTCCCAGAGCCGCTGGGAAGGCGTTTCGATCGACAGGCTGCTTCGCGAGGAGCTTGATCCCTATGCCGATGGACGCACGGCGGTCACCCTCGACGGGAGCGACATGCTGCTGACGCCGAAGTCGGCCCTCTCGCTGTCCCTTGCGGTCCACGAGTTGGCGACCAACGCGGCGAAGTACGGCGCGTTTACAGCATCTGGCGGGCATGTGACCGTGGGCTGGCGGCGGGCCAGCGACGGCGGCGTGGAGTTGTCCTGGACCGAGACTGGCGGGCCGCTCGTCGAGCAGCCTAAGCGCCGTGGCTTTGGCTCGACACTCATCGAGCGCGCGCTGGAGATGGAGACCGGTGGCCGTGCGATCGTGCACTACATGCGGGCCGGCGTCGTATGCGATGTCTTCCTGCCTGCAGCATCAGTCATCGACTCCAACGGAGAAGCACAAGCTGAAGCGAAAGCACAGGCGAAAGGCGGGCTGATAGCAAGGTCCCCGGATACGGCACCTCCGGAGACCTTTCGGATACTCGTGGTCGAGGACTCGTTTCTTCTCGTCATGGCGATCCAAGTCATGCTCGATGACCTTGGCTGGGTGGCTGTTGGGCCGGCGACGCGCAGGACCGAGGCTCTCGCAATGGCGCAATCGGAGGTGTTCGACGCAGCCTTGATCGACGTCAACCTCGACGGCGAAATGTCCTGGGACGTGGCAGCGGTGCTCCGGACACGCGGCATCCCGTTCGTGTTCGGCACCGGATACGACGTGGCCAGCGTGCTTCCCGACGACCTTGCGGGAAGTGCGGTCATAGCCAAGCCTTACCATAGCAGGGATGTCGAACAGCGACTTAGAGAGGTGATAGCGACCAAGAGGCGCTCCACAACCGCAGCTTATTCGGTTTAGCCCAAAAACCCCATCGGCTCGCGCCTACCCCAACCGAACTTTCGGGTCCATTGCTACCGGACCCCCAGCCACACGTCGCCTCGCCGCGGAGGCGGGACATCAGCCATGCCGGGCCGGTTTTTCGCCGATGTCGGCGACCAGACCGTCGCTCCAGGCCGCTGCTTCGGTTTCGCGCGCCTCGTCGGCGGCCATGGCGGCGTAGCCTACCGAGAGGTCCTGGCCGATGACGTGCGGCCGGGCGAGGTCGTTGAGGAAGCGGCTGATGCGCCGCCGGCCGACGACGCTGTGCAGGCCGTCGTAGACGTCGGCATCGACGGTGATGGTGAGCTTCTTCGGCATTGGCGGCCTTCAATACGTGTTGCAACACGGCAATCGGCATTGCGGGTCCAGCTTCCGTCGCCCAAGCGCACGTGATAAGTGTGGCTTATCACGTGCCTTGCAGTTCTGCCCTAATTGAGGTTACAGCGTTGTTCTCCCTGGTGGATTTGCGCTCCGATGTCCGATGAAGGTCTCCAAGCCTCCCTGACCGAACCTGCCGCCAGGGCATCCGGGGAGGGCAGGGGCGTCGCCGCCGCGAGGGCGGTCTCGGCCGAAGCGCTCGCGGCCTTGGCGGCGGCGATGGACTTCGCCGACCAGGCGCTCGCACCCGCGACCCTGCGCGCCTACCGCGCGGCTTGGCAACATTTTTGTCGCTGGTGCGAGGCGGCCGGCTGGCCCGCGTTGCCCGCCGATCCCGAGACCGTCGCGGCCTACCTCGCGTCGCTCTCGGCCACCCACACCAGCAGCACGCTGGTGCAGCGGCTGGCAGCGCTCAGCCGCGCGCACCGGCTGGCAGGCCTACCCTGGCCGTCGGCGCATCCCGCCATCCGCAACACCCTGCGCGGCATCCAGCGCAAGCACGGCCGCCCCACCAAGCAGGCCGCCGCGTTGATGACCGACGAGCTCACCCGCCTGGTTGCCACTTGCGACACCACCCTTACCGGGCGGCGCGACCGGGCCTTGCTGCTGCTCGGCTATGCCGGCGCGCTGCGGCGCTCCGAGCTGGTCGCAGTCGAGCGCGAGCACGTGCAGCTCACGCCTGACGGGCTGCGCCTGCTGATCCCGCGCGCCAAGGGCGATCAGACCGGCAAGGGGGTCAGCATCGGCCTGCCCCGCGCCGCATCGCCGGAGCGCTGCCCGGTCCGGGCCCTGGAGATGTGGTTCGAGGCGTCGGGCTGCCGCTATGGCCCGGTGTTCCGTGGCATCGACAATCGCGGGGTGATCAGCAGTCGCGGCCTGCATCCGGACGCGGTACGGACCATCCTCGCCAAACGGGCGGCCTTGGCGGGGGTCGTGGTCGCGTCGGGGGAGCGGCTCAGCCCGCACGGGCTGCGGGCCGGCTTCATCACCCAGGCCTACGCCAACGGCGCGCGCGACGAGCAGATCATGGACCATACCCGCCAGAAGGATCTGCGCACCATGCGCGGCTACGTGCGGCGGGCCAAGCTGGTCAGCGACAGCCCGGCCAAGCTGCTCGGCCTCTAGCCACGATGGCGAAGGCGGGCGGGGAGGGCAGGGGGGCCACGCGGGGCATCCGGAAGAGGGCGGTCCGCAAAGGCAAGGCGCCCAGCCTGCCGATCGGGCGGCCGCCGCGGCTGGCGCATCTCGTTCCGGGCACCGACCGTCAGCGCAAGCGCGAGCGAGCGCTCCAGGTGGCAGCCGAGCAGGCCCCCGTCACAGCTGCAACCCGGTCCAGACACCCCACACCGGCGCCGGAGGGACCGCCCCAGCCCGGCGTCCCCAAGACTATCCTCTGCCTGCCGAGCCCCGAGTGGCTGCCGCACGTGCTGACGGTCAGCGGGCCGCTGGAGGATCTGGCGGTGTTTCGCCTGGCGGCCGCCGGCCCGGGCGTGATCCCGTGGGTGACGCATTACGACCGCCTCGAGGAGGACTGGGTCAACGCCCTGCTGACCCCGCCGCCGTCCGAGCGCGGCATCTCCGTCGAGGGTGCGCGCATCCTGGCCGGCCAACTGCGAGAGCGCATCGAGCAGCAGGATCAGCGGGCGGCCGAAGCGGCGTTCGGCAGCCTGGCCTGCCCGCTCGATCTGCACGCGCTGCTTCCGGTGCCATCGCGCATCCTGCGCCTCGGGCCCGACGACCCGGCGGCGATCGCCTGGCTGTGGGAGAACTGGACCACGACGTGGCCCCTGCGTGGCGTCGAGGAGATCGAAGCCGATCACGGCATGCACGTGCCGGACGGGCATGACGCACGGTGCTACCGGTTCTGGTCGGCGGACTGGGCGCCCTGGAACGCCCTCGTGGCGATCCGCTCCCGATGGCCCTCGATCAGCGTCCAGGTCAGCGTGCGCGCCGTCTCGGAATAGCCGGGGAGCTTGGAAGTCCGTCCGAGGCTGTCATTGGGCGCGGCGCCGGCTTTCCGCGGTGCTCTGTCTCACGGCAATTCGGTGGCCAGAGTGTGCTGTCGTTGTCTTAGTGTCTGTCCGGGATCATTGTGGCTGCTACCAACGTTTTATGGGTGGCCAAGAAATTTGGCTGCATCTCGCGGGCTCAGCCTCGCCTGCGACTGAGGATGTTTTGAGGCGTTTCCATTTCGCTCCCACCTGCTGTTATCTTACAAAATGATCTCGGACAGACACTGAGAGTGCATACCGCATTCGAAATGCCCGGCGCGCAATCCAATTGCGCAGGTCTGCCTGAACAGAGCACGCCAGGCTGAACATGCCGGAGACGGTTTGACAAACGCGGCAGATCTAGCGGCTCAGCCTGATTGCGCCGGCCGAGCCTCGGCGAGCATCGATAGGCCAGACGAATGACCCGCCATCTCAGTTGCAACCAGGCGCGCCTGCAACCGGATGTCCGGCACTGCGGTACATTCCCAAAAGACGCCCCGAACGATGGGTCCCAGCGCCCACAGCCTCGCCTGAGGGTGGCCGTCGTGGTCTATCACGCGGAGCGTCTCTGTCACATCCAGGCCCATGCCGTGTTCGTCGGTTCTGGCTTGGCCGGCGCTGATAAGATCGGCGATCAGCCCGTCCTGCGCAGTGCCCGCGCCTATGCCGGTTGCATGGATCACCCGCTGCACCTCCATCGTGTCGGCTGCCGCAGCGCCGTGGTCCCGTATGCTGACGCGCGCCAGTGGTCCGCCGGGTCCGGACAGCCTCTCGATGCCGCTGACGCGCCCCCGCTTGAGTTGCAGCGTTCCCCCCTCGATCAATGCTGCGAACGCATCTGCCACCCCTGGCGCCATGCGATGGCGATGCACGTCCCAGTAAGGGCGGAGGTGGCGTAGGAACCGTTCTCGTTCCTGCCGCGGCAAGCCCCGCCAAAGCGCCGCCGTGACGGGCCGCAATCCATCGATCAGGGGACGCCAATCTGATCCGTCAGCCGCTGCGGCCCGCAGATGGCGTCGCATCGCGCGCAGCAGCAGCGGCAGCGAACGGCGCGTGCTCTCATTGAAGTTCGGGCCCGGGGTTGGCGGTGCGGGCGGCCCATGCCGTTGCGGAACCAGGCCACGGCGGGAGAGAGCGATGATCGGTCCGCCGAACCCTTGGGCCCGCATTCCGAGCGCCAGGTCCACCATGGTCAGCCCCGTGCCGACGATGAGAACGGGTTCATCTTGGCATAGCCCGGCCGTCGCCTGCGTCGCCCAGGGATCATGGAAGACAAGGCCATCGCTGGGGCGGGTGGACGGAAGATTGCCGACCGCAAGGACGACCGCGGCTGCGGTCATGCTCCTCCCGCCAGCCAAATGCAGCGTCCAGCCCCCATTGCTGGGAGTAAGCCCGACCGTATCGCTCGCACAAAGCCGGACGCGTCCACCAGACAGCGTCATTTCTTCATAGAGCAGGGCGCGCAGGTAGCGTCCGTACAAGCGCCGTGTCGCGAACGTGCCAGCCTCGGTCGTTTGCACCTCGCCGGGCCAGTGGGACGCCTGGCCGCCCAGCCAGCGCTCGAAGTGGCTGGGGTCGTCCGGAAGCGCACTCATGTTCACCGAGCGCACGTTCAGCAGGTGTGGGGTTTTGCTCATAGCGTAAGCGGGCCCGCGGGCGAACCGGCCAGTACGGTCGAACAGCACCACGATGTAGTCCGGTGGAAGGACGCGGCGGAGGTGGATCGCCGCCATGGTGCCCGAGAACCCGGCGCCGATGATCGCCACGGCTGGTCCGCCCCCGGCGTCACGACGCCCGACCCGGCGTGGCACTGAAACACGATCGGGCACAAGCAAAGCGTCTGTCGTCAACATCATGTCGGACCTCCATGGGTGGTTCGGCAAGCGGGGGTAGTTATAGTGCGAGATCGGACCCGTTTGCGACCGGTCGCGCGCCCGACACGCAAGCGTCCAGGCACTCTTCTCAATAGGTGTAGTCATCCATGCTCGAACAGCTCCATGCAGTAGAAGCGACCGTTTGTCGAAAGTCATAAACATAGTCGGTACTTGCAAAGTTCAGTTGCCTGACCGCAGACGTTTGACGGTCGATCCCGGCGGGTCGAAAACCAGCCGCCAACGCGATTCCAGGGTTGGCGAATCATAGGCCCGGCCATGCCCTCCTCGAGCAATGCACCGCTTCCAATCCAATCGCCGACATCAGCGCACGCAACTGCTTCGGCCCAACCTCGCAACGATGCCGTCGCAGAAGCGCTGCGTTCGTATCTGACGGGGCACAGCGGCCAAGTCGCAACCGTTGCGTCGTTCGGCGCCGAGTCGGCAGTGTTGCTGGCCCTGGTCGCCGAGATCGACCGAGATGTCCCGGTATTGTTCATCGACACCGGCAAGCATTTCGTGGAGACGCTGGCCTACCGGCGGCAACTCGCGTCCGCACTTGGCCTGCGTGACGTTCGCGATGTCCGGGTAGAGCCGTCGGCGCTCACGATGCGTGACCCGCTGGGCCAGCTGCACGCCTTCGATCCCGACGCATGCTGTGCCCTACGCAAAGTCGAGCCGCTGGAGCAAGCCCTCGCTCCGTTCGCCGCCTGGGTGACCGGCCGGCGGCGCAGCCAATCCGCGACGCGGCTTGCCTTGCCGCTCGTCGAGAGGCTGGACGGCCGCACGAAGCTCAACCCGCTCGCCGATTGGAGCGATGAGCAGGTCGAGGCCGAGATGGCGCGTCGCGGTCTCCCCCGGCATCCCCTGACGCTGCAAGGCTATGCGTCCATCGGCTGCGCCCCGTGCACCCAGGCCGTTGCTCTCGGAGCGGACCCTCGCAGCGGCCGTTGGGCGGGTTTGGCCAAGACTGAATGCGGCATGCACCGCCGCCCTGCCGCACTCACCGAAAGCCCGTCATGACCGACCTCGACCAGCTTGAAGCCCAGAGTGTTTTCGTGCTGCGCGAGGCCTATCACCGGCTGCGCCCGCTCGCACTGCTTTGGTCGCTGGGTAAGGACAGCAATGTCCTTGTCTGGCTTGCGCGCAAGGCGTTCCTGGGCCGGGTGCCGTTCCCGGTGCTGCATGTCGACACCGGCAAGAAGTTCCCGGCGATGTACGCGTTCAGGGACGAGTATGCCGTGAAGTGGGGCCTGGACCTGCACGTCGGCGCCTGCCCGCCGGTGGACGACATCGACCCCACCCTGCCGCCGGCTGCGCGGTCTGGGGCGCGCAAGTCCGCCGGGTTAGCGTCCCTGATCGAGCAGCGGCGCCTTGCCGGCGTGGTCGCCGGGATCCGGCGCGATGAGCAGGCGACACGCGCGAAAGAGCGCGTCTTCAGCCCTCGCGCCGCCAGCCACCGCTGGGACGTCCGCAATCAGCCGCCCGAGTTCTGGGACCAGTTCGCCACTCCTGTCGAGGTCGGCGCGCATGTGCGGGTGCATCCGCTGCTGGCATGGCGGGAAATCGACATCTGGCGCTACATCGCGCGCGAGGGCATTCCGGTCGTGGACCTGTATTTCGCACGCAACGGGATGCGCTACCGCTCACTGGGCGATGTTGACATCACCATGCCCGTGCCGAGCGAGGCCACGACCATCCCCGAGATACTGGCTGAGTTGCGCCATACGAGGCAGTCCGAGCGCTCCGGGCGAACCATGGACAACGAGACCGAGGACTCCTTCGAGCGCCTGCGCGTCGCGGGATACCTATGATGAGCGCAGCCTTGACCCTCCTCGCACCGCCCGCCTTGCCCGCCAACGACACGGTGGCGACCGAGAACGAGCAGGCGACCCGGATCGTGATCGTCGGACACGTGGACCACGGCAAGTCCACGTTGATCGGCCGCTTGCTGCATGACACCGGCAACCTCCCCGAAGGCCGGATGGACGCGGCGCTGGCGAGCAGCGAGGCGCGCGGCCTGAAGATCGAGTGGTCTTTCCTGCTCGACAGCCTGCAGGCGGAGCGCGACCAGGGCGTCACCATAGACAGCACGCGCCTTCCATTCGTGCTGGAAGGACGGCCGTTCGTGATCGTGGATGCGCCTGGGCACCGGCAGTTCCTGCGCAACATGGTGACTGGTGCCGCCGGCGCGGCAGCCGCAGTGCTGGTGGTGGACGTGGCGGAGGGCGCACAAGAGCAGACGAGGCGCCATGCCGTGCTGCTGCGCCTGATCGGCGTAAGGCATGTCATCGTGCTGCTCAACAAGGCGGACCTGCTGGGGTTCGACGCGGACCGTGTGGCCTCTGCCACCCGTGCCATCACGGCTCTGCTGGAGCAGCTAGAGGTCAGCCCCGTGGCTGTCATCCCGGCTTCGGCCCGGCACGGCGACAACGTCGCGTCACGCTCACCGCGCACGCCCTGGTATCGCGGCCCGACGCTGACCGAGGCGTTGTCGGTCGTGCAGCCGCTTGCCTCTCGCGCCGACCGTCCGGTTCGATTGCCAGTGCAGGACGTTTATCGGTTCGATGACAAGCGCATCGTGGTCGGGCGGCTCGAGGGCGGGCGCATCGCGGTCGGTGACACCCTCGTGATCGGCGCACAGGGCGCAGTCGCCCGGGTCGCGAGCATCGAGGGCTGGCCGAAGCCCGATGGAAACGCGGTGGAGGCCGGACAGTCCGTGGCCATCACCCTTGCGCCAGACGTCGTGGTGGAGCGCGGCGACCTGCTCCATGCCGGCGCCAACCCGCCGCTTCGCGCAGCCCGGCTGCGCGCGCGGCTGTTCTGGCTGCGCCAGGAGCCGCTGCGCGTGGGCGAGAGCTTCCGCCTGCGCCTGTCGACCGCCGAGCACGCGGTCACGGTGGCCGCCATCACTTCCGTCGTGCGGATCGACGACTTGACGGACCAGGTGGCGGACCATGTCCCGCCGGAGGGGTTCGCGGAGGTCGTGCTTGCGGCCGGCGAGAGCATTTTGTTCGACGCGTTCGAGCCGGGGTCGCTGGGCGGGCGCGGCGTCCTGGTGGACATCCATCAGCGCATTGTCGGCGGCGCGCCGCTGATCGGCCCGGCGCCGCTGGCCGCCACAGGCCGTTCGGTGTTCCCGACTGACAGCGCCGTATCCGCTTGGGAGCGGGCACAAGCGAAGCGGCATGGCAGCGGCGTGTTCTGGATGACCGGCCTGCCGGGCGCGGGCAAGAGCACGGTGGCGCGTGCGGCGGAGGTGTTGCTGTTCCGCCGTGGCATCGACGTTGTGGTGCTGGACGGCGACACCCTGCGGGCGCGATTGTCGAGCGACCTCGGCTTCTCGCCGGAGGACAGGGCGGAGAACGTGCGGCGTGCCGCGGTGGTGGCACGGCTGATGGCCGATGCCGGCCAGGTGGTGCTGGCGGCGCTGATCTCCCCCCGCGCTGCAGACAGGCGTATCGCGCGCGACGCAGTGGGCGAGGGATTCCGCGAGGTTCATGTCGATGCGGACCGGGAGGTATGCGAGGCGCGCGACCCCAAGGGCCTGTATGCGGCGGCGCGCGCCGGACGGCTGTCGAACTTCACCGGGGTGGACGCGCCATACGAGCCGCCGGAGGCGCCTGACCTCCTGCTCACCACGACCGGCGCGAGCATCAGCAGCTCGGCCGAACAGCTGGCCGCCTATGTGGCAGGCGAGGTCGGGTTGCCGGGCTTGCTGGCTCGCGCGTCCGGCGCAGACTGAACCCTAGAATGCCAGGAGACCAAAATGGCAGAAGGCCGACCATGCGACTGAGCGCCCTCGCTGCCCTGGCCGTCTTGGCGCTCACCCCGGCGGCCCGCGCCCAGACGAGCCTGCTGAACGCGTCCTACGACCCGACGCGGGAGCTGTACGCCGCGATCAACCCGGCCTTTGCGCAGGCGTGGAAGGCGCAGACCGGCCAGGATGTGGTGATCCGTGGCAGCCATGGCGGCTCCGGTGCGCAGGCGCGGGCGGTGATCGATGGCCTGGAGGCGGACGTGGTGACGCTCGCGCTGCAATCCGACATCGACGCGATCGTGGACCGGGGCGCGCAGGTGGCGCCGGGTTGGCGTGACAGGCTGCCCAACCGCAGCGTGCCTTACACCTCCACCATTTTGTTCGTGGTTCGCAAAGGCAACCCTAAGGGCATCCATGACTGGGCCGACCTGGTGCGACCCGGCGTCTCAGTCATCACCCCGAACCCCAAGACATCCGGCGGCGCGCGATGGAACTACCTGGCCGCCCTCGGCTGGGCGCTCAAGGCGAACAACGGCGACCAGGCGAAGGCACGGGCCTACGTCGCTGAGCTTTACAAGCACGTCCCGGTGCTGGACACCGGCGCCCGGGGCAGCACGATCACCTTCGCGCAGCGTGGCCAGGGCGACGTGCTGATCGCCTGGGAGGATGACGCGAACCTGGCCGTGCGCCAGATGGGCCGCGACAGGCTGGAGATCGTCGTGCCGTCGATCACCATCGTGGCGGAGCCGGTGGTCGCGGTCGTGGACAAGGTCGTGGACCGGCGCGGCACGCGGGCCCTCGCCGACGCCTACCTCCGGTTCCTGTGGACGTCCGAGGGACAGGAGATCGCAGCCCGCAACTTCTACCGGCCGCTCGACCCTGCGATCCTGGCCCGGCACTCTGACGTGTTCCCGAAAGTCGCCACCTTCACGATCGCCGATATGTTTGGAGAGTGGCCGGAGGTTCAGCGGACGCATTTCGGCGATGGCGGCGTGTTCGACCAGATCTACAAGCCCGGTCAGTGACGGCGCGCCGCGTCCTTCCCGGCTTCGAGCTCTCGCTGGGGGTCACGCTGGCCTATTTCGGGCTGATTGTGGCACTGCCGCTGGCGGGGCTGCTCGCCAAGGCTGGCGGCGTGGCGCCCGCGCATGCCTGGTCGTTGTTCTCCGATCCGCGGACGTTGAGCGCCTTTCGCGTCAGCTTCATCACCTCCGCCGCGGCGGCCCTGGCCAGCGTGCCCACGGGCGTGCTGCTGGCTTGGGTGCTGGAGCGCTACCGGTTTCCTGGCCGCCGGCTGCTGGATGCCGCCGTTGACCTGCCGTTTGCGCTGCCGACGGCAGTGGCAGGCATCGCCCTGACCACGCTCTATGTGCCAAATGGCTGGCTGGGCCAGGTGTTTGCGGCAGTGGGGATCACCGTCGCCTACACGCCGCTCGGCATCGGCGTCGCCCTGCTGTTCGTCGGGCTGCCGTTCGTCGTCCGTACGGCGCAGCCGGTGCTGGCGGGGCTCGACCGCTCGGCTGACGAGGCGGCCATGATCCTAGGCGCGTCGCCCTGGCAGATCGTGCGCCGGGTGATTCTGCCGCCGCTGGCGCCGGCCATTGCGACGGGCGCGGCGCTCGCCTTCGCGCGGGCCGTTGGGGAATACGGATCCGTCATCTTCATCGCCGGCAACCGGCCCATGGTGTCCGAGATTGTGCCGCTGCTGATCGTGACAAGGCTGGAGCAGTTCGACTACCCGGGGGCGGCCCTGCTTGGTACGGCTATGCTGCTGCTCAGCCTGATGTTGCTGCTGCTGATCGGACGCCTTCAGCCTGGCCGGGCTGTGCGCCATGCGTGAATTAGGCGCAGGCGAAAGCAAGACGGCACGCCGGGCGCTGATCGGCGGCGCGGTGCTGCTGGCCGTCGTGCTGCTGCTGCTGCCGCTGGCGGTGCTGTTCGTGGGAGCGTTCTCCGGTGGGGCCAGCGCTTTCGTGGCGGCCGTCACTGACCCGGATGCAGCGTCCGCCATCCGGCTCACCCTGCTCGTTGCCGCCATCGTCGTGCCGGCCAACACGCTGTTCGGCATCGCCGCCGCTTGGTGCGTCACACGCTTCCGCTTCGCAGGACGCCGACTGCTTGCGTCGCTGCTGGCGCTGCCGTTCTCGGTGTCGCCAGTCGTCTCGGGGCTGGTCTACGTGCTGCTGTTCGGCACTCAAGGCTGGTTTGGCCCCTTGCTGTCCGACACCGGGATACGCATCGTGTTCGCGCTGCCTGGCATCGTGCTCGCGACGATGTTCGTGACGCTGCCGTTTGTGGCTGGGCAGCTCATCCCGCTGATGGAAGCTCAGGGCACCGACGAGGAAGAGGCGGCGCTGGTGCTGGGCGCAAACGGGCTCCAGTTATTCTTCCGTGTCACGCTCCCAAAGATCCGCTGGGGCCTGCTGCATGGCATGTTGCTGTGCAGTGCGAGGTCAATGGGAGAGTTCGGCGCCGTGTCAGTCGTGTCGGGGCGAGTGCGCGGCCTGACGAACACGATGCCATTGCATATCGAGGTGCTGTATCAGGAGTACAATATCCCCGCTGCCTTCTCGGTGGCCACGCTGCTGGCGGGTGTGGCCCTGCTGACGATCGCCGCCCGCGCCGGGCTGGAGTGGCGGCAGGAGCGGGTGCGGCACCAGGGCAGCATGGCCGCGCTGGCGCCAGCATGATCCGGATCGAGGGCATGTCGAAAACCGCAGGCGCTACCCGCATCCTGGACGGGATTGACCTCCTTGTACCTGAGCGCGGCTTCGTCGCCCTGCTGGGGCCATCCGGCTCGGGTAAGAGCACGCTGCTGCGGATCATCGCCGGGCTGGACCATGCCAACTCGGGGCGGCTTTACCTGGCGTCCCAGCCGGCGGAGCAGCTGCCGCCGGGCCGACGCGGCCTGGGCTTCGTGTTCCAGGGCTACGCGCTGTTCGAACATATGACAGTGGGCGCCAACATCGCCTTCGGCCTCGAGGTGCGCAGTCCGCGCCCGCCCCGGGCCGCCATCACCGCGCGCGTGCGGGAAATGCTGGCCCTGGTTCGCCTGCCGGGCTTGGCTGACCGGCTGCCATCGCAGCTCTCGGGCGGGCAGCGTCAGCGTGTGGCCCTGGCTCGCACGCTGGCCGTGCAACCGCGCATCCTGCTGCTGGACGAGCCGTTCGGCGCGCTGGACCGCCAAGTCCGCGACGAGCTGCGGACCGAGCTGCGCCGCATCCACGATGCGCTCGGCATGACGACGCTGTTCGTCACGCATGACGAGCACGAAGCGGCGGCCCTCGCCGACCGAACCGTCGTGCTCGACCGTGGGCGCATCCTCGGCGTCGCCCCACCGCCGCTGGCCTATGCTCCGGCGCAGGATAGACCGGCTGCCGTCACCGTTGCCAGGGCCTGACGTTGCCGTGACGGCCATGGCCGCTGCTTCGGCAGGAAGCAAGGATGCGACCGGGCCAACCGTCGAAGGCCAGGGCGAACGGCGGCGATGATGGCCCTCTCCAGCCTCTCACCTGCACCAAAGAACCGCCAGAATCGACAGTCGGCGACGGGCTCGTTGCAAGGTCGGCCCGCCGGCCGGTATGCAGCCCGAGCATAAAGCAGACGGTGCGGCACCGGTTGGTCTCGGGATAGGGTGACACTATAGAACGGGCCTCGACTTTACTCATTTCACGGGATTGAGAGGGCAAGCTCGGCCGTTGAACAGGATCGGCTGACAGCATTGCAGCCCATCTAACGGCTGGCCTGTTGAGAGCTGTACTGGCGGCACAACGTTCAGGTCCGCCATGGCCCCCCCCCCGACCTCCATCTGCCACTTCGCTTCGTCACCTGGCTCGCGCCGTTCCTGGCAGCCTTCTCCCGCCGGACCCGTCCCACTACGGCCGCCCTGGCGATCGGCGCCGTGCTGGCGGTGGGACCACGGACCGTGACCAACTGCCTACGTGCCCTAGGCTTGGCCGAGCACCCCGGATTTGCTGCCTTCCATCGCGTGCTCAACCGCAACGCCTGGTCCGGCCTGCCGCTCGCCCGTGTGCTGGTGCGCATGGTCGTGACTGCCCTTGTGCCGTCGGGGCCGGTCATCATCGGGGTGGACCACACGCTTGAATGCCGCCGCGGTCCTCGCATCGGCTTGGCCGGGCGCTTCTATGACCCGAGCCTGCGGGGTGCTGGACCAGGCTGGCTGGCATGGCGCCCGGGCGTTGAAGATCCCCCTGAAACAGGCTCACGCCAGAACGCCTCCGCTCCCTGTGCAGCTATCCCTACATCCAACAGGTCAACTGCTAAGCTCAGCGGTTTAAGCCATTCGCGGCAAAGCGGTTCAGCATGGCAAATCGCCTGAGCCGCTTTCAGAACGCGAAGCGGGTTCCGATGGTGGGGTCGATGGTGTTGTTGTAGAGGAAGCCGCTGGCCAGGCCGTTGGACACCTCGGAGTACATCGCGCCGGCATAGACGTCGAAGCGCGGCGACAGCCGCCAGTCGAACAGGATCGACCCGGCGTTCAGGTCGCCGCGGCAGGTGCCCAGGCTGGTGTTGGAGCAGGCGACAACGGCGTAGCTGCTTTGGTGCTCGCGGTAGTAGCCGACGTTGACCGAGAAGCGCGGCGTGATCGCCCACCTCGCACCCGTCCAATAAACCTGGAACAGCCGGTTCTTGGTGTAAGCAGTGTTGTTGATCACGCTCAGGATGTAGCCGCCTTCTGTGGTCGAGCCCTGGCCCAGCGGGTTGCGCGGGTTGCTGTACAGGATGTTCTCGTAGCCGGCGAACAGCTGCACCGGCCCGATCCGATACTTGGCCAGCAACTGGAATGCCTGGTTGTCCGACACCGTGCCGGCCAACGTGCCAACAGGCGAGGTCAGCACCTGGGCGGTTGATAATGAAGCCGCCGCTACAGAATCGTAGGTTTGAGCGTAGATCGCATCGATATTGAGGCCGGCGTATTCGGTGCCGAGGTCAAATTCGAAGTCGCCACGTCCGCCGGTGTTGGCGGCATTGACGCTCCTGCCATTCTGGCCGGCGATTTGGTAGATCGCCCCGCCATGCACCGGGCCCACGTTGACCAGGTACTTGATCGAGGAGTCCAGCCGTGATTGCTCCGTGTCGCCTGCTCCGCCGGAAGCGCCTTGGGTCCCGATCACGGAGAAGCCATTGGAAGCGAACAGCGGGTCGTAGGCGATGATGCCGTCTAGGGTGAACGAGTTCTGCCGGCCGAAGGTGAGCGTGCCGAACCGCGACGAGCTGAGGCCGGCATAGGCCGCGGCGTTGAACGCCTGCCCCGCCCGGCTTGAATCGCCGTTGGAGCTTTGCCGGTTCAGCGCCACGCCGTTGTTCTGCACCAGGGAGCCAGGACCGTTGGACAGCATCCCCGAGGTCGGCAGGAACGAGGTCTGCACGTTGAACACCGCCGCCAGGTCCGGCAGGATCGGCTCCACGCCGCGCAGCCCGATGTTGGAAAAGCTGAGAGCGTTGGGCACCAGGCTGACGACCGACTTGTTGCTGTTCCTGGAAATCAATTGCTCCAGGCCCTGCCCATAGGAATTGCTGAGCGGAGTGCCATGAGTCTGGTAGGCCGCGCCAATATCGACGGCGCCGTAGAGGGTGATGCCGCGGTAGGACAGCGCACCCGCCGAGGGGACCGGGGGCGTGCCGCCGATCGCGGCCGCGGCCGGCGCGGAGGACGCGGTCCGTTCCTCTTCGACTGACGGCGGACCGCTCGTCGGAGTGTTGCGTCCTTCAGACGTCGCATTGCCAGCAGGGAATTGGCTCGTCGCCAACGGCCCAGTGCCGCCGTTGCCGAGTTCAGATGGGCGTGAATTGGCAGCAGCGACCGCGGCCTGCGCGGCTCCTGCTGCGCCACCTGCGGCTTGCGCAGTCGGCTGCCTCGACCGTTGCGCCCGCTCAATTGTCTCGATCCGCCGCATCAGTGCCTGGTTCTGCCGCTGGAGCAGGTCAGTTTGCTTCTTGAGATCCGACAGCTCGTCCGCATGCGCGAGGGAGACGACGCTCACGATGGCCGTGGCGCAGATTAGGGCGCTCCTCATCCCCGGCTTTGATGCAACCATCCGTCTCCGGGCCATCGAATCTGTCCTTCTGGCAACCCCGCCGCTCAGCTTGAGCAAGTCCCTGCGTCCTTGCACCAGCGGGCAGACAGTAAGGCTACAGACTTTCTTGTGGAATGGAAGAAGTCACAGCTTCAGCTTGTGGAATGGTTCTCGAACGTGAGGCTCCAAGGCAACAGTGCCTCAACCAACCTCGGGTAAACTAATATGAGTCGGCATGCAGCGTCATGGTGCGCGAACAGCCGTACCGCTGGGTGGCTTCGCCTGGCTGGCCCAGGTAGGGGTCACGCCATGGAACGGGCCTCGACTTTGCTCATCCCGCTCCAGCGCAAACGCGGTCGCATCAGGGCGTGTCCAGATCCGGCTCGGCCCCCCGGCGGTCGCAGAAGGCGCGGGCCGGTAGCGGGTATGACGTCGTCTGCTTCAGCCGCTCCATGGCAAAGCGCGATGTCACGTTCTTCAGCGGCACGGCCGCGATCAGGCGTTTATAGAAAGCGTCGAACTCCGTCATGTTCGGCACTGCCACGCGCAGCATGTAGTCCACCTCGCCCGCCATGCGGTAGGCGTCCATAACCTCTGGCATGCCGGCTATCGCAGCGGCGAATGCGGCCAGCCAGTCCGACGAATGCTCGTGCGCTTCGATTGCGATGAGGACGGTGAGGCCGACGCCCACCAGCTCCGGTTCGAGCAACGCGACCCGGCGCTTGATGACGCCCGCCTTCTCCAGCTTCTGGATGCGTTTCCAAACGGGCGTGGCCGAGAGGCTGACGTGATCGGCGAGGTCCGCCATTGAGATCGTCGCGTCCTCCTGTAAGCGCATCAGCAGCTTGCGGTCGATGTCGTCCATAGTGCCCGAATGGATGTCTCGGATGTTTCTGAGCCGTCCTCGCGTCTGCCAGAGGCCCCAGTCGCATCGAGCGCATGCATCACGCCCCGACGTGCGGCTGCAAACGCGGCCGAGTCTTGGTCGCGGGGGCGGGACAGCACCACTGGAAGCGCCTCCGACAGCTGGCCCGGCCGCGGCGGCATCACGATCACCCGGTCGGCGAGCAGCACCGCCTCGTCCAGGTCGTGCGTGACGACCAGAACCGTGGGCTGCGTTTCCTGCCACAGATCCAGCAGCAATTCATGCACGCTGGCGCGCGTGAAAGGGTCGAGCGCAGAGAACGGCTCGTCCAGCAGCAGCAGGCGGGGCTGCCCGACGAGCGCCCGCGCGATCGCGATCCGCTGCTGCTGGCCGCCGGACAGGTCGCGCGGCAAGCGTTGGCCCAATCCGGCCAGCCCAATCCGGTCCAGTAGCGCGCTGCTGCGAGCCTGGCGTTCCACTTTGCCCATCGAACGGGCGCCAAACGCGATGTTGGCCTCGGCGGTCAGCCAGGGCAGCAGGCGCGGCTCCTGGAACACGGCGCTCACGAAGGGGTGCGGACGGGCGCCGATCGCCGCGCCGTCCACCGCGATCCCGCCCCGGTCCGCCTGGTCCAGCCCGGCCAGTAAGCGCAGCAGCGTGGTCTTGCCGCAACCGGACCGGCCGATCAGTGCCAGGATCTCGCCGTTGCCGACCTGGAAGCTGACATCGTGCAGCGCCGGCGTGCCGTCCGCGTAGGTCTTCGCCAGATCTCTGACCTCCAGTCGGCTCACAGCCTCTTGCGTCCGGTATCCTGCCAGCGGACCAGCGGGCGCAAGGCGGCGAGCAACGCTGCGTCGCACAGCTTTCCCAGCACGGCGAAGGTGAGCATCGCGATCAGGATGGTGTCCGCCCGGCCCATCTGCTGCCCATCCAGCAGCAGGTAGCCGAGACCCTCGGACGCGCCGAGCAGCTCCGCTGCCAGCACGAACATGAAGCCCAGGCCGAGGCCGGACCGCAGCGCCGTCACCCAGGCCGGCAGGATAGCCGGCAGGGCGACGCGCAGCGCAAGCCGGGCCGAATGCAGGCCGAACACGCGGCCCACCTCCAGCAGCTTGCGGTCAACGCCGCGCAGGGCGCTCAGCACGCCCAGGTAGACCGGGAAGAACACGCCCAGCGCCACGAGGGCCACCTTGGACGTCTCGAAGATGCCGAGCCACAGGATGAACAGCGGCACCCAAGCGATGGACGGCACCGCGCGGACCGCCTGGATCGACGGGTCCAGCAGCCGCCGCGCCAGGTCGCTCGTGCCCGTCAAAGCGCCCAGCGCCGTCCCGGCGGCGGCGCCGATCAGGAAGCCCGCCGCCACCCGCGTCATGGTGGCGGCGATGTGGGCCGCCAGCTCGCCGCCCACGGCCAGCGCCGCCGCGGATGCGGCCAGCCGGGAGGGGGGCGGCATCAGCCGGCCGGACATGAGGCCCGACCGCACCGCGCACTCCCAAGCCAGCGTGAGCGCCGCCGGCAGCAGCAGCGCCAGCAGCCAGTCCGGCGCCCGCCGCCGGGCCGGCCCGGGCGCGGCCCCGGCCCAGGAAAGCCCCGATGACCCGGGCTGGATGCGGGCGGGGCGGGCGTTCATGTGCCCAGCCTGTCAGAGAAGCTCGGGTCGATCAGCGCCCGCGTGAGCGCGGGCGCGTCCTGGTCCGGGCCGAGCACCCCGGCCTTCTGCAAGGCAAACCCGGCCTCGGCGATGGCGGCGGCCTGCACCGGGCCGATCCGGCCGCTGGACAGGTCGGTGCGCTCCAACTGCCGGGCGACTACGGCCTCGGGCAGCTTCATCGCCGCGACCAGCATCGACTGCAACGCGCTGGGGTTGCCGGCGGCCCAGGCCCGGGCCTGCTCGTAGCGGGACAGCACGCGGGCGACCGCCTCCGGGTACGCCGCGGCGAAGGCCTCGCGCACATTCAGCACGCCCCAGCTGTTGGCTTCCGGCCGCCGGTAGAATAGGCGCGCCCCGCTCTCGATCTCGGCGGAGGCCATGATCGGGTCCAGCCCGGCCCAGGCGGCCACGTCGCCCCGCTCCAGCGCGGTCCGGCCGTCGGCATGCTGCAGCAGCACCAGCTTGACGTCCCGCTCGGACAGCCCGGCCTCCGCCAGCGCTCGGATTAGGAAGACGTGCGGGTCCGTGCCGCGCGTGACGGCAACACGCTGCCCGCGCAGGTCCGCGACGGCCTGGATCGGGGAGTCGCCCCGCGTGACCAGGGCGGTCCACTCGGGGTGCGAGAACACGTAGACCGACCGGATGGGATTGCCGCCCGCCCGCCCGATCAGCGCCGCCGCCCCGGCGGTGGAGCCAAAATCCAGCGACTCCGCGTTCAGGAACTCGAGCGCCTTGTTGGACCCGGCCGACTGGACCCAGCGCACTGCTACGCCGTCGCGGGCGAACTCGGTCTCCAGCAGCCCCTGCTGGCGGAGCACAAGGCTGACTGGGTTGTAGGTGGCCCAATCAAGCCGCAGCTCGCGCAGCGGCGCGCTCCGGGCTGGCATGACGGCCAGGGCTGGACCGGCTGCGAGGAACGACAGCAGGGTTCGGCGAGGGAGATGGTTTCGCATGTGCGGCCTACCCCGCGGCGCGCCGGGTCGGGGCGGCGACGTTGGCGATCACCTCGCCGAACGGCCCGGCGTTGCGGGCCGGGCCGAGATCGTTGCCGGTGGTCGACCGCAGCGGCAACAGCGGGAACACCAGCTCGGCGAACCGGTAGCACTCCTCCAGATGCGGGTAACCTGACAGGATGAAGCGGTCGATGCCCAGGTCCATGTACTCGCGCATCCGTGCCGCGACCTGGCGCGGATCGCCGACCAGCGCGGTGCCGGCGCCGCCGCGCACCAGGCCCACGCCGGCCCACAGGTTGGGGCTGACCTCCAGCTGGTCCCGCCGGCCGTTGTGCAGCCGGGCCATGCGCTGCTGCCCGACGCTGTCGAACTTGGCGAACGCGCGTTGCGCGGTGGCGATGGTGGCGTCGTCTAGGTGCTCGATCAGCGCGTCCGCCTCCTGCCAGGCTGCGGCGGCGGTCTCTCGGACGATCACGTGCAGGCGGATGCCGAAGGAGAGCGTGCGGCCCTGTGCGGCGGCCTGCGCGCGCATGGCGGCGATCTTCTCGCCCACCGCGTCCGGCGGCTCGCCCCAGGTCAGGTAAACGTCCACATGCTCCGCCGCCACCGCCTGCCCGGCGGGCGAGGAGCCGCCGAAGTACAGCGGCGGATGCGGGGACTGGACCGGCGGATACAGCAGCTTGCCGCCCTCGATGGCCATGTGTTTGCCGCGGAAGTCCACCGTCTCGCCCCGCATCAGCCGGCGCCAGATGTGCAGGAACTCGTCGGTGGCCTCGTAGCGCGCGTCGTGGTCCAGCCAGACGCCGTCGCCGCGCAGCTCCGCCGGGTCGCCGCCGGCGACGACGTTGATCAGCAGCCGGCCCTCGCTCAGCCGGTCGAGCGTGGCGGCCATGCGGGCGGACATGGCCGGCTCGTTCAGCCCGGGCCGGACCGCGACCAGGAAGCGGAGCCGCCGGGTCAGCGGGACCATGGCGGAGGCCACGACCCAGCTGTCCTCGCAGGACTTGCCCGTGGGCAGCAGCACCCCGAAATAGCCCAGCTCGTCGGCCGCGCGGGCGATTTGGCTGAGGTAGCCGAGGGTCACGTGACGCGCCCCAGTGCTGGTCCCGAGATAGCGGCCATCGCCGTGCGTCGGTAGGAACCAGAGAATGTCGGTTTGGGGCGCGGCGGTGGTCATGCTTGCGGCCGCCAGACCGTAGCGGACACGTCCAGCCGCTGCGGGATCAGCTTGAGGCCGAAGAAGGCGTCGGCGATGCGTTGCTGGTCGGCGACCACCTCGGGTGTCAGCGGCGCCACGCCGTAGCCCATGCGGCCGGTGGCGCGGGCGATGACGGGCTGCGGCAGGCCCATGCTGGCGGCCAGCAGGCGTGCGGCCTCCGCCTGGTTCTGCTCGGCCCAGCGGTCGGTCGCATCGACCTGGGCGTTGAGCAGGCGCAGGATGTCCGGCTGCGCGGCGGCGAAGTCTCGCGTGGCCAGGAAGAACTGCCGGTTGGGCGCGAGTCCGGTGCCGTCCGCCAGCGTGCGGGCGCCGGTCGCCTCCTGGGCCGCCGACAGGAACGGGTCCCAGATGGCCCAGGCATCCACGGCCCCGCGCTCGAAAGCCGCGCGCGCATCGGCCGGGGCCAGGTAGGCGGTGGTGATGTCGGACGGTTTCAGGCCGGCGCTGGCGAGCGCCTGCACCAGCAGGTAGTGGACGTTGGACCCCTTGTTGAGCGCCACGGTCCGCCCGTGCAGGTCGGCGAGGGTGTGAAGCGGCGAGTCCGCGGGCACGAGGATGGCCTCGCCTGCCGGGGAGGGCGGCTCGAACCCGACATACAGCAACGGCGAGCCGGCCGCCTGCGCGAAGATGGGCGGGGCTTCGCCCGTGGTGCCGAAATCCAGCGCGCCGGCCCCCAGCGCTTCCAGCAGTTGCGGGCCACCCGGAAACTCGTGCCAGGACACGGTCCAGCCCAATGGCTGGAGCGCGCGCTCCAGCTCCCGCCGCTCGCGCAGGATGATGAGGGTGCCGTATTTCTGCACGCCGATGCGAAGCGCCTTGCCGGCCGCACGGGCTGGGGCAGCCCAGCTTGCAGCCAGCACGGCGCCCGCCGTCAGCACGGTGCGCCGGGTGGCGTTGCGCGTGGCTTCGATCATGAACGACGCTCCGAGCCGAAAGCGGCCAGTGTTGTGTCGCCACAGCTATGTGCTTCCGGCTTATCGGCCTCAAGCCGCCCGCATGAGTTTAACAGCAGCGGCTACAAAGGGCGTCGAAAACAGCATGATGATATCGTTCATCTCGGCCTTCAAAGTATTTCATCCTGTCCGGCAGGCTTGAGCATCCATGGTGCCAATGCGGCCGCCCTGGGTTCACAGTGACGGCTGGCCTGAAGCATGGAAAACTCCCGAATGCGGCTGCCACGGCGGCGCGCATCTCCAGGTGGTATTGACTGCGTGCGCTATTTTTCTTTTTGCAAGCATTGTTTGCTCAGCGGCTCATGGCTGATTGACGGAGGCAGGGGCTGGGTTCATTCATGCGGCCGGTGCTCTGCCCCCAGCGCCGGTCCCGAGGCGCAGGGCAGATGCGCGGTGCTCCCAATGTCACGGCCGCTTGGGGGTCCACCGCGGCCCGACCGTTCCAAGTCAAGGCTGGGCCAGAAGCCAGCTACCGAGGTCCAGGCGATGATGTCCCAGGTTCGAGCGGCCGAAGCTTACGGCGTCCTTGCCGGCACGCGGCATGGCGCAGGCCCAGGCGACCGTGCCCGGCAAGTGCCGGCATGGTGAGCATGGCACCCCTCGGTCCCAGGGAGCTGCCGGCGGCATCGGCCGGTCCCGTGGTCCAGGTCTCGCGGGTGACCAAGCGGTTCGGCCCGGTTGCCGCGCTGGACGACGTGTCGCTCGACGTGCCGCGGGGCCGAGTGCTGGGCGTCATCGGGCGCAGCGGCGCGGGCAAGTCCACGCTGATCAGGCTGCTGAATGGCCTGGAGCGGCCGGACAGCGGCTCCGTCCGGTTCGAGGGCCAAGACCTGACCGCTCTCAGCGAACGCGCCCTACAGCCCCTGCGCCAGCGGATCGGCATGATCTTCCAGCACTTCAACCTGCTCTCGGCCAAGACGGTGGCCGCCAACGTCGCCTTGCCGCTGCGCATCGTCGGCATGGGGCAACCCGCCCGGGCGCGCCGGGTCGCCGAGCTGCTCGACCTGGTGGGTTTGTCCGAGAAGGCGCAGGCCTATCCCGCGCAGCTCTCGGGCGGCCAGAAGCAGCGCGTCGGCATCGCCCGGGCGCTGGCCGCCGAGCCGGCACTGCTGCTGTCGGACGAAGCGACCTCCGCGCTCGATCCGGAGACCACGGCGGCCATCCTCGCCCTGCTGCGCAGCATTAACCGCAAGCTCGGCCTGAGCATCGTCCTGATCACCCACGAGATGAGCGTCATCCGCGCGGTCGCCGACGAGGTGGCGGTGCTGGAAGGCGGGCGACTGATCGAGCAGGGGCTGGTCGGCGACGTGCTGACGCGGCCGCAATCCAGGGGTGCGCAGCGCATCGTGGCCGCCTCGTAACCCGTGTTGCCCCGCGTCCTGCGGGCTGCCCTGTCCGCGCAATCCTCCGCCGGCTGCGACCCGGTGCTGCAGATCGACCTGCTCGGCGAGCAGGTGCGCGCGCCGCTGCTGTCCGACCTGGCGACCGCCACCGGCGCCGAGGCGAGGCTGCTGCATGGCGGCATCGACCACGTGCAGGACCAGCCGTTCGGCCGCTTGTACGTCGCCCTGTGCGGGTCCGGCGAGGACCTCGGCGACCGTGCCGCAACCTTCCTGCGGGACAGGGTCGTGGGCGTGAAGGTGATTGGGCATGTCCCCCGCGCTGTTTGAGCTGCTGCTCCGGTCGATCGGCGAGACCCTTGAGATGGTCGGTCTCTCCGCTCTGATCTCGGTCGCCGCCGGGTTGCCGCTGGCGCTGGTGCTGGTGGCGACCGACCGCGGCGGCATCTGGCCGAAGCCCGTGCTGAACCGGGTGCTGGGCGGGGCGGTCAACGCCGTGCGGTCGGTGCCGTTCATCATCCTGCTGGTGGCGCTCATCCCGCTCACCCGGCTGATCGTCGGAACGTCCATCGGCACGGAGGCGGCGATCGTGCCGCTGGCGATCGCCGCCACGCCCTACTACGCCCGCATCGCCGAGGTTTCGCTGCGGGAGGTCGGGCGCGGGCTGGTCGAGGCGGCCCGGGCCATGGGCGCTAGCCGCGCCACGATCGTGCGCCACGTGCTGATCCCGGAGGCGCTGCCGGGCCTGGTGTCCGGCTTCACGGTCACCGTCGTGACGCTGATCGGCTCGTCCGCCATCGCCGGGGCGGTGGGCGCCGGCGGGCTGGGCGATCTCGCGATCCGCTACGGCTACCAGCGGTTCGAGACCAACGTGATGCTCGCCGTGGTGGCGGTGCTGATCGTGCTGGTGTGCGGCGTCCAATGGGGCGGCGACCGGCTGGCTCGTGCGCTCGACCGGCGCGGCTGAGGGAGCGAACAATGCTGAGCCGCTTAGTCCTGGCTGTCTGCCTGTTGCTCGCCGGCCCCGCATGGGCCGAGGCGCCGCTGCGCGTCGGCAGCACCGCCGGGCCCTATGCCGAAATCATGGATTTCGTGGCCACGCGGGCGCACGCGGAAGGGCTTGAAGTGAAGGTGGTGGAGTTCACCGATTACACCCTGCCGAATGAGGCGCTGTCCCACGGCGACCTGGATGCCAGCAACTTCCAGAACCTGCCTTACCTGCAGAACGCGATCGCCACGCGCGGCTACGACATCGTCGCCGTCGAGCGCAGCATCGTAGTCCCGCTCGGGGTGTATTCCAAAAGGTTCAAGGCGCTTGCCGACCTGCCGGACGGCGCGCTGATCGCCATTCCGAACGACCCGGCCAACGGCGCGCGCTCGCTGTTGCTGCTCGAGCACGCGGGGCTGATCGGGGTGACGCCGGGCACCGACACGAAGGCCACCGTGCTGGACATCGCCGCCAACCCCAGGCACCTGCGCTTCCGCGAGCTGGATGCCGCCCAGGTGGCCCGCTCGCTCGACGACGTGGCCGCCGCCGCCGTCAACCTGAACTACGCCATCTCCGCCGGCATCGATCCCAAATCGGCCCTGGTGAAGGAGGACCAGGACACCCGCTACGGGCTCTGGTTCACCACGCGCGCTAAGGACCGCGACGACCCGCGCGTGGCCAAGCTGATCGCCGTGTATCGCTCGCCGGAGGTGAAGCAGTTCATCCTCGACCGCTTCGGCGGCACCATCATTCCGACTTGGTAGCGGGCCGACGTGCCAGAAGGTGAAATCCGGCTGAACGCGTTCACCATGAACTGCGTCGGCCACCAGTCGCCGGGGCTGTGGACCCATCCGCGGGACAGGACGGCCGAGTACACGACCCTGGACTACTGGACCGACCTGGCGCGACTGCTGGAGCAGGGGCTGTTCGACGGCGTGTTCCTGGCTGACGTGCTGGGCGTGTACGACGTGTATGGCGGCACCGCCGATGCGGCGCTGCGCCGGGCGACCCAGGTGCCGGCCAACGACCCCACATTGGTCATCCCCGCCATGGCCGCCGTTACCCGGCATCTCGGCTTCGGCGTCACCGTGAACCTGTCTTACGAGCCGCCCTTCCCGTTCGCCCGCCGCATGTCCACGCTCGACCACCTGACCGGCGGGCGCATCGGCTGGAACATCGTCACCGGTTATCTGGACAGCGCCGCACGCGCCGCCGGCCGACCCGCGCAGGCCGCGCACGACGACCGCTACGACCTGGCCGATGACTACATGGACGCCGTCTACAAGCTGTGGGAGGGCAGCTGGGCCGACGACGCCGTCGTGCGGGATCGCGCCACCGGCGTGTTCACCCGGCCGGACCGGGTCCGGGCGGTGCGGCATGCCGGGCCGCACCACGCGCTGCACGCGATCCATCTGTCCGAGCCGTCGCCGCAGCGCACGCCGGTGCTGTATCAGGCCGGCTCGTCGCCGCGCGGCCGCGCCTTCGCCGCCCGCCACGCGGAGTGCGTGTTCGTGTCCGGCCCGTCGGCGCAGGCGGTGGCGCCGCGGGTGGCTGCGATACGCGCACTGGCCGCCAAGCAGGGCCGGGCCGTGGTGGTCTTCGCCCTGCTGACCGCGATTGTGGCCGAGACGGACGCAGCGGCAAGCGCCAAGCATGCCGGCTACCTCGCCCATGTCAGCCATGAGGGGGCGCTGGTGTTGATGTCTGGCTGGACGGGGGTGGACCTGTCCACCTACCGCCTGGACGAGCCGATCCGCTTCGTGGAGAACGATGCCGGGCGGTCGGCCCTGGAGAACGTCACCCGCGCCGACCCGGCGCGCAGCTGGACGGTGCGCGACGTGGCCGAGCACGTGGCCATCGGCGGCATCGGTCCCGTCCTGGTCGGTTCGCCCGCCACCGTGGCCGACGGGATGGAGGCATGGATCGCAGCGACGGGAGTGGACGGCTTCAACCTGGCTTCCGTCGTCGCCCACGAAACCTTTGCCGATGCGGCAGCCTTGCTGGTGCCGGAACTGCAGCGGCGCGGCCGCTACAAGCGACGTTACGCCCCCGGCGCCTTGCGCGAGAAGCTGTTCGGCGGCGGGCCACGCCTGGCCAGCGTCCACCCGGCAGCCGCGTTCCGTTTCGCAACCGACTGACTTGAGGAGCAGCATCTTGGACACCGCTCTGCCAGTTGCCGTCGTGCCGATCCTGCGGACGGACGCGGACGCAATCGCCGCGGCCCATGCGCTCGCAACGGCCTACCTGCCCGGCGCTGCAACGCGCGACCGGGACCGTGTGCTGCCGTTCGCCGAGGCGGCGCAGTATTTCGCTGCCGGCCTTGGCGGTATCACCGTGCCACGCAGCCATGGCGGGCCTGACCTGTCGAACGCCACCCTGGCGGAAGTCACCGCCATCATCTCCGCCGCTGATCCCTCGCTGGGGCACATCCCGCAGAACCACCACGGCTTCGTGCGCCTGCTGCGCTACGAGCCTGACCCGGCGAAGGCCGCCCCGTTCTACCGCCTCGCCCTCGAGGGCCGGAGCTTCGGCAACGCCCTGGCCGAGTCTTCGGGCAAGACCACGCGCGACATCGCAGCGAGGATGCGCCGGGCGCCGGGCGGGTGGGTACTAGACGGCACGAAGAGCTACTGTACGGGCGCGCTGTTCGCCGACTACGTGCCGATCCAGGCCCTGGACGAGGATGGCCGCCCCCGCCGCGCCGTGGCCGCGCAGGGCTCGCCCGGGCTGACGGTGATCGATGACTGGTCCAGCTTCGGCCAGCGCACCACAGCCAGCGGCACGGTGCGGATGGAAGGGGTGTTCGTGCCCGACAGCCACGTGATCGCCGCCTTCGCCGCATCAAACAAGCCCACGCTGTACGGCCCGGTGTCGCAGATCATCCACGCTGCCATCGACCTCGGCATCGCCCGGGGCGCCATGGCGGACACCCTCGATTTCGTCCGCACCAAAGCCCGTCCGTGGACCGATGCCGGGCAGGACCGGGCGGCCGACGATGTTTACACGATCGCGGCCATTGGCGACTTGCAGGTGCGGCTGCACGCGGCCGAGGCGCTGCTGCACCGTGCCGGCCGGGTGATCGATGAGGCGACCCTGGACGAGACGGCGGAGTCCGTCGCTGCGGCCTCCATCGCGGTGGCGGAGGCCAAGGTGCTGACCACGGAGGCGGCGATGCTGGCGGTGAACAAGCTGTTCGAGCTGGCAGGCACTCGCTCCACCCTGGCTGAATACGGGTTGGACCGGCACTGGCGCAACGCCCGCGTCCATACGTTGCATGATCCGGTGCGCTGGAAGTTCCAAGTCATCGGTAATCACGTGCTGAACGGGATCAAGCCACCGGTGCATGCCTGGATTTAAGCGGGCGGGATGCGTCGAAGGCTAGCGCCGCCAGAAAATCATCGCCTCCATGATCCTTGCTTCTCGGCATGGCATACTCCCAGCACGCCGAGCTTTGGAAACACAACCGCTCCGAAATATGCGTAACTCGCAGGGCTGTTTACTTTTGCCATGTCCGCACGGGTGGTTGGATCATGAGTGCACAATTCGTTCGCTTCCGTCTCGTCGGGGAAGGCGCTGGCGTCGCGCAGACCGTGCGCGAGGATGGCAGCCCGCACGTGATCCAGACCGACGCGCACAGCTCGTTCGGCGGCGGTGACACAGCTCCCAGCCCGCTCGCCTACGCGCTGGCGGCGCTGACCTCCTGCACACAGGTGACTTCCCAGATCGTGGCCCGAGACCTCGGCCTGTCGCTCGGCCGATTCAACGTTTCGGTTGATGCCAAGCTGGACCCGACGGTGCTCGCAACGGGAGCAGAAGGGGTCAGCAACTTCACCACCCTTGCCCTTCAGGCGACGGTGGAAACGGATGCGGCACCCGAGGTGTTCCAAAGATTTAGCCAAGAGGTCGAGCGTCGCTGCCCGGTGACGCAGCTCTTCCGCCGCAGCGGGGTGGTCGTTACGACCGTTTGGATCGCGCGCAACCTGGCTGAGGCTGGCGTGGCCGCGGAATAAGTACCCGTGGTCCTCCAACACTCTACTTCCCTCTAATACCAGGATTCACCTTGTCTGGCTGATTGCCAAATCACGTAGTCCGATGGACATGACACGCCAGGGCTGATCGGTGAGGCGGTTCCACGCGTCGCAGCAGTGGTCGACGATGGCGTGGTAGGATGCGAACACGCGGTTTGACAGCCAGTTGTTGCGCAGGAACTGCCAGACATTCTCGACCGGGTTCAGTTCCGGGCACTTGGCCGGAAGCTTCACGATGGTGATGTTTGCGGGCACGATCAGGCGCTCGGAGATATGCCAACCCGCCTGGTCCACCAGCAGCGCGCAGTGCCGCCCCGGCGTGATCTTCGCGGCGATTTCGGCCAGGTGTAGGCCCATCGCGTCGGTGTTGCACCAGGGCAGGACCAGTCCGGCGGTGGCACCCGTCTCGGGGCAGATCGCGCCGAAGATGTAGGTCGACGCCGTGCGCTGGTCCTGCGGCGCAGACGGGCGCGTGCCCCGGCGAGCCCAGCGCCGGGTGATTTTGTTCTTCTGGCCGACGCAGGCCTCGTCGGCGAACCAGACTTCTACGCCGTCGCGGCCGATACCCTGCGCGCGCCCGATCGCGTCCAGACGTGCGGGGAGGCTTTTTTAAAAGCTTCGATGGCGCCGTGCGCCTGCGCCTGGTGGCGGGGCCGGGCCGAGAGACAGCGATAACCCATCCGGCGCAGCTCGCGGCTGAGCGTCTGCTTGGCTATCCTCACCTCGTAGCCGTCCCACAACCACTGGCACAGGTCGATCACGCGCCAGCGCACCACGCCATGCACGGCCGGGATCGGTCCGTCCTCGATCGCCGTGGTCAGCGCCTGGCGGTGCTCGTCGGTCAAGATCGTCGGCATGCCTCCGCCCTTGCGATTGATCAGGCCTGCAGGCCCGTGCGTGTTCAGCTTCAAGACCCAATCGCGCAGGATCTGCACCGTGACACCGCCAATCGCTGCCGCCTCCGTCCGGGTCGCGCCGTCGTAGATGGCCGCAAGGGTGAGAAGCCGGCGGGTCTGGTTAGCATTCTTGCTGCCGCGTGCTGCTGCACACAGGCGGGCGGCATCATAATCGGATGTCAGCGGAGTCGGCATGGCGGACCTCCTCAGGGCCGCGCCATCAAATCAGATGTGCATCGCGTCGGGGAAGCCACTGCGAGTCACGCCAGAGGGGTTTTGGTATTATTGGCAACGCGCGCTATTGCGCTCCCTCCACCAGCGGCGACGACGATCGGACGCACGGAGCGGCCTCGACCCGGATCGGCCCGAACGTGGCGTCCTGATGCAGGTGGACCCGACCTTCGCGGGTCAGCTCGAGGCCGGCGATCAGCGTGCTCGCGATGGCGCCCCGCAGGCTTGCGTCCCGGTCAGCCACCCCGCCCGGCATGGTCGGCACGAAGTCGAGCAGGTCGCCGCCCGTCAGGTGCTCACGGAGGATGGCGTCCATGCGAAGGATGGCCTGACTGGGCGTCCACTCGAGGACCTGGCGCGGCCGATACAGTTCGGCAGGGCGCGCGCTGGCCAGGCGGAATACACCGAGGCAGGCCTCCATCAGCATCATGAAGGTGGCGGCCGGAACGGCGGCGTTCGGCTTTTCGGTGTAGCCGCGCTCGAACATGTCCCAGCCCAGCTGCGGCTGGCCGCCCAACCAATCCGCAGTGGCCCGCACGCGCTCCAGCTCCACCAGGCGCTGGGTCAGGACGTGCTGGGCCTGCTCGGCCTCCTGAGCGGCTTCGGGGTCGGCCGGCACGAGCAGCCGGGATTTGAGCCAGGTGAGCCAAGCGGCCATCACCAGCCAGTCAGCGGCCTGGATCAGGTCGCTGCGGTCCGCGCTGGTGACCGCGTCCAGGTATTGGTCGACCAGCATGGTGATCGAGATGCGGGCAAGGTCGACCCGCTGCCGCCGCGCCAGTTCGAGCAGCAGGTCGAGCGGGCCCTCGAACCCGTCCAGCCGAAGCTGGACGGCTTTGGCGGGAGAAAGAGCGCGGTCATCCACCGGTGCAGCCTAGCCGCTCCAGGCATACGGCAAAAACGTTTGGCGACGGCTCGGATGCACGTACCCTCTCACCAGGGCTCATCGGCGAGCGGAGGTCCGTCAACTTGAGGCTGGCTTCCAGGCGGCTGTCGGTTGAAGCATCTAGCTGGTGCGACGTGTCGGTCGCGCCGCCAGCTTCGGTGCACCCCGTGGTCTGCCGTCGGTCCGACCGAGCGGCGGCGTCCACTCCCCACGCTGCCGCAGCGTCCAGCCCTAGCGCGGGTCGCCCTCCGGGGCACTGGCATGATCCGCCAGGCGGTTGCGCTCCAGCCAGCTCGCCGCGGCTTCCAGCTCGGCCAGGCTCATCTCTGCGTGCGGCTTGTTGCCGGTGCGGCGTTTGAGGATGGCGTTGTAGCGATGACACAGCGCCTCGCCGCGCGGCGCCTGCACCGCGCCCTCGTCCTCGACGGCCTGCTGTGCCACCCTCTCGCCGATGCGCTGGCGCAGGCGGCGCTCGAGCACGGAAGGCAGCAGCGATTTGCCCCCACCGGGCGTGACCGCGGCCAGGATGTCGGTGACCTCGGCTGCTTGTCCGCTGGCGATGGCGTGCACGATCGCGGCGGTCTGAGCCTGGTGCGTGCGCGAACGGCGAGGAGGTGAGGAAAAGGAACAGCACGGCCTTTCAGGGAGAGCTCAAGTCTGAGTCCTTCGGGCTTGGCTGTGTATCCTGAAATGCTGTCGGTCGGCGTGTAAGCCTTGACCGGCGCCGGGCCGGTTCGTCAGACAGGCATGCTGGCTCGTTTGTCCCGACGTGCAGAGGAGATGAGAGTGGCGCGACCCACCAAGACGACGACGAAACCGACCGCAGCTGCCACGGTGCCGGTGCGCGCAAAGCGCCGGTCCGCTGCCCCGGACCCTGCGCCGGCCGCAACGCCGCCCGCCAAGACAAAAATCGCCCGATCTGTCCCTGCGCAAGCCGCCTCGAAGGTCACCGCTGCCCGCGGGAAGCCGGCCGCGGCCGCGGTCCCCGCCGCTGCCACGACCCGGGTGCCGCCACCGAGCAAGGGTGAGTTACGGGCGCAGATCGAGAGCCTTGCGACTGCCAATGCCGCGCTGAAGGCAAAGGGCCGCGAGGCAAACCGCGCTGCCAAGGCCGCCGTTCGTCGCATCGCCGAACTGGAAGAGCAGGTGGCCCAGCTTCAGGCCGAGGCCGCACAGCCGACAGCTCCGCCCGCGCCGCCTGTAGCCGAGGCGAAGATCGTCCGGCGCGGCCGGTCACCCGGACGCCGCAAGGGCATCGACCCGGGTGACGCAGTGCCGCCCGGTGTGGCCGTGCAGGATCCGGAGCCGTTGAACGAAGAAGCGATCGCGGCCCGGGATGCGCTGGAGGAGAACTTTTCAGGGCGGTAGCGAAGCGGCGAGCACGCGCATGTCTGCTTGCTTACCTGCGCCAAAGAGCGAGCAATGCGTATGGCTGCCAACCTCGTAGTCGGGTCAGGTCCTTCGGCCGGGCGATGTCAGCTTTGTGCCTAATCTCGGATATACAAGCGACGTGGCCAGCTTCCCGAAAGCGGACATAGCTCCGCACCCCAAGCACTGGATTGATACGCCAACGTCAAGACGAGCTGCGGCATCGCAAAGAGCGACAGCCAGGCAAGCAGCCGCACGGGCTTGAGCGGCCCCAGGCGCTTGATCAGTACGGTTCCCAAGCCCTGCACGGCAGCACCGCCAGAAACCAGGAGGGCTGCCGTTGCGGACGCTCCTTGGCCCCGGTCTGCAAGGGCCAGGGCGACGCCCCCGAAGGCTACCGTGATCCCAACGAGGACCCGGGCGGAGGGACGCTCGCCAGCCAGCGGCAAGGCGAGAAGCACGGTGAACGGCGTCATGAGCTGCGCCACGACCGCCGACAGGCTGGCGGAGCCGAGATGCAGGCCGGCGAAGTACAGGCCGAAGCCCAGGCCACCGAAGAACACGGAGATGACGGCTGCCGCCCCGACCTCCCTGCGTGCCGGCTTCCCGGCAAATGGCAGCAGCAGGACGGCGACGGCCGCGAAGCGCAGCGCGCCGAACAGCAGCGGCGGGATGGCCGCGACGCCCACCTTGGTCGTGACGAACTGCACGCCCCAGAACAAGGGGACGAGAAGGGCCGCAATGACCTCGATGGGCGACATCTGCCTATGCCGCAATCAGCTCAGTGTTACCGGGCACCGGCGTGGCCGGCTCCGACCGGGCATCGCCGTTGGCGGCTAGTTCCAGTATGTCAGCGGTCTGTTACGGCATGTCGATCATGACGTCATGTCCGCAGTCGAACTCGTATGTGCGCCAGCCTCCGTCTGCACGGACTCGGTCGTAGATCGGCCTGAACGGGCCGTCCCAGCCTGTCGCATAGACGTACGAACGGTTCGTGATGAGCTTGTGGCGCCCTGTGAGCGCTAGACGCTCGGCAAAGGTGGCAAGAGAGCCCGGAGTGCAACGTTGATCGACCCACGCCTGATCGGCACTGTTGACGCCGAACACCGCCGACGAGAGCGGCGGTAAGGTTCCTCCGCCGTTCGACTGTGCAATGTCGACATAGGCGGCGGTGGCCGAGGGCCCATTCATGTCGAAGAGGGATTTCCCATCCTCGCCGACGAAGGCATCGAGATAGACCAGCGACCTGATCTTGTCGGGAACGGCATCGGCCACGGCCGTGATGATCTGGCCGCCATAGGAATGACCCACGAGCACAATGTCATCGAGGCCTTCGAAGGCGATGACGTTGAGAACGTCCCGAACGTGCGTCGAGGCATTGATCGCGGGCGACGCGAGATGGAAACGCTCGCCAAGACCTGTCAGTGTCGGGGTGAACACGTCATAGCCCTTGCTCCTCAAGAGGCGGGCGACTCTGGAATAGCACCAGCCGCCGTGCCACGCGCCGTGCAGCAAGACGAACGTCGGTGCGCGCGTCACCGGGGGCGCCGGTGCGAACTGGTCGGGCGAATGCGCAAATCGGTGCCTGAAGGCATAGTGGCTTCTCCTATGATTATTTAGCGATTGCTACAAACTAACCGCTTACGCCTGCGTGTCAGGCAGTCTTTAGTAATCGACTGCTCTCCGGCCGTTGAGGCAACGTCGATTATCAGACCGCCGCCCGTTTGACGACACCTTCGGCGAGCAGGCTTTGTGCCGTGCTTGCAATGGCTTCGTCGTTGCTTCGCGGCGCCCAACCGAGTTCGCGCTTCGCCTTGTCCGCCGAGACCGGCCGTTCCTTATTGAGCTCGAACAGCCGGTCACGCACGACCGGGTCAAACACCGAGGATAGCCGCACGAGCCAACTCGGCAAGCGGCGCTTGGGCACCCTACCCGCCACCTCGGGCACGCGTTCGCGCAGCACCCGCGCTATGTCTTCCATCCAGTAGAACGGGCCAGCTCCGATGAAGCGCTGGCCGGCGGCGTTCGGCGCGCGCAACGCCCGGACATGCAGGTCGGCGATGTCGCGCACGTCGGCCAACGGCCAACCAAAATGCGGCAGGCCGGGCAGCGAGCCGTCGATCAGCTTTTTGACGATGTCGAGCGAGGCCGAAAAGTCGCTGCCGAGCACCGGACCGATCACAGCGCCCGGGCAGACTGTGACGAGTTCCAGCGTGCCGCCCTCGCGAGAGTGCCAGTCCCAGGCGGTGCGCTCCGCAATCATCTTGGACCGCTCGTAGGCAGAGCTGTCGGTCCGGTCGGTCGGGTCAGACCAGTCCGCCTCGGTGAATGCCTGCGATCGTCCGCCATGGCCGTAGGTCACCGCAGCCGTCGATGAGGTCATCACCACCCGCTTCACGCCGGCGTCGCGGGCCGCTTTGAGAACCCGGAGTGCGCCGTCGCGTGCTGGCCGTACCAGTTCACCGTCGTTCTTCGGATTGCGCGACGGAATGGGTGAAGCGACGTGCAGCACGCCCGAGCAGCCGGAGCAGGCCTCCTGCCAGCCGGCATCGATGTTAAGATCGGCAAGCACGACCTCAAGCTTGTGGTCGCTTTGCACGGCCTTGCCGATCGCGGCCTGAACCTCCGCCTTGCGGGCCAGGCTGCGGACGGTGGTTCTCACTTGTGCGTCCTCACGCAGAAGCTGTGCGATACAGAAGCTCGCGATGTACCCCGATCCACCGGTCACCAGCACACGTTCAGCCTCGGCCATGGTAATCCTCCTTGCCTGCGCATAAAAATAGACATATTGTCCTGAAAATGTCCAGTTCGTCCGATTCTGGCCTAAAGCGTATTCTCGCTGCGGCGCTGACGCTGTTCGGCCGGCACGGCTTTCAGCGCACGAGCATGGCCGATATCGCACGCGAGGCCGGGATCGCGCGGGCCACTCTCTATCTTCGCTTTTCGGAAAAGGGCGCGCTCTTCGAAGCGTTGGCGGCGCTGCTGGTGGATGAGGCACTTGCACGGGCAGAAGCGGCCTGGGTTCCCGATGCGCCACTATCGGAGAATATCGTCGCGACCCTGCTCGCCAAGGATCTCGGCTTTTTTCGCATGCTCAACGCGACCCCGCATGGTGCGGAACTGATGGAACTCGACGCCGAGCTGACCGCCGTCCATGTGACCCGGCTGGATGTGGGATTCGCCGCGCTACTCGCGAAACGCGGTCGCGAGGCCGCGCTGAGGGGCGCCGATCTGACAGCGTTCGGCGATGCAGATGGCTTTGCGGCGTTCCTGGCGATCGCCAGCTCGGGCCTCAAGCATGAAACGCGCACCGAGGAGGTGTTCCGCTCGGTCGTCGATCGCCTGGCGCGCGTGTCAGCGCGCGCGGCGGGTCAGACCTGAACCACCTTAGCCAACCGACCCATAACCACCCGCCTACGTGGCCAGGTGTCCCCTCAACGGTGGGATACTGTTGGCGAAGTCGGCAGCCTGACGTTGGCGGCGACGTTGGATAGGGTTTCCGTTTGGAGGCCTTTCCATGTCGCTCCACCCGCAGCCGTTCATCTTGCCTGTGCCCAATGATACCGCTCGCGTGGCCCGGGCTGCATTCCGGCGCGGCAATTCCTGCCTGCTGTTGCCTTGCGAACCGGCACAGCCTCGGACAGCGCCAGGCAGGACACGCCTTGCAGCTCTGCCTGCACACGGGCACCAACCACGGTCAGCAGGCTTCGCACCTCGAGCGGCGGCATGGCGGCGAACCGGGCTATGGTGGTGATGCCGAGCGCCTGAAGCTTGGCTGCGGTCCGGCTCCCGATGCCTCACACGTCACCTGCGGCCGTGCACTCGTAACGCCACAGTTTATTCTGTTCGCGGCACGGTGCTCACCGCCTGACCTTTCAGCGCAGCGATGAGTTTGAGGCGGATGTCTTCAAACAGGCCGTATGGCAGGGGGCCGTAGGCCACGCTCTGTGCGTCGCCTGGCTGCAACGGGCGCAGGTCTGGCCCTGGCCAGGTGAAGCGGTTGGCCTCGGCAAGCATCACCCATGACCGCTGGTCGTCCAGTCTCAGGCGGCGTTTGACGGCAGCGGGAATTTCGACGGCAAGCAGCGGATTGGATGGCGGCGTGTGCGAAATCGGCAGCACCGTCACCACCTGCCCGCCCGCCTCGTCGGCCGTGGTGAGAACGATGGCGCACGGCCTGTCCTTTACGCCTTCTTCCTGGCCGCGCGCGTGCTCTGATGCCCAAAGATAGCTGTAGCGGATGACCAGGCCGGGGACAGGAACGGGGAACGCCACATCGCTACTGCTGCAGTTCGTGGTCAAACGCCTTCGATGACTCCGGCGCGCGCGTCGCCTCCAAAGCGGCGATGTCCGCTTCGGTGAAGTCGGGAAGGGTAAGCACCTGGCGGTCACGCCGCTTGAGCCGCTGATACTCATCGGCGGAAATCAATACGGTGCGCTCGCGGCCATTGCGGGTGACCGCGATGGGCTGGGTCAAGGCCATGTCCTGGTAGCGGCCGATATTGCGCTGGAACTCGCCGGCAGGAACTTTGAGCATCGGGGCGTGCAGCTTGTCCATATAAGCTGCAATATCCATGAAATGCATGACATTTGCAATCCACGCTAGGTGGGCTGTGTCTGCACACTTGGGCGTCCGGTAGCAGCGGAGCCGAAAATGCAGTTCAGCCCGATTTTGCTCCGTAAGGGTCTAGATCGCGGAAATGATGCTGTTCCAGAATGCCGAATCAACCCCAATGGGACACAGAAAGCGTTCTATGGCAGCGTGCCGATAGGGTATACCCCAAAGAGGCTATGACCGCTTGGTTGGAAATCAGACCTGCTAGTCGGCCTCTCTACGACGTTGGCCATGACCGGACACAACCTCCTCAAACCCGCTCTCAGAGCATGAACACGGCTTTGGCGCCCAGATTGGCCTCGTAGGCCATAGCGGCATCAACCTCGTTCAGAGCGAAGGGCCGACCGACGCGGGTGTGGAATAACGGGTCGCCCGCCACCGCTTCGAGTTCCCGCATTCCTTGCTCCAAAGCGAGGGGATCGCGCACGGTCGGCGTTTCGAAGTTGCTGAAGCGCCTGAGGGTCAGGTCCTTGCCCATGAGCAGGGCAGACGGAAAGCTGACTGGCTCGTGTCCGGCCAGGAAGCCGTAGGCATAGACGGTGGATCGCTGCGGCAGGTGCGGCAGCAACCGACTGAGTCCGCCGCCGCCGATCCCGTCGAAGATCGCCGTGGCTGCCAGCTTGACCGCTCGTTCGCCAACGGCTGCCATGTCCGTGCGGTTGTCGACGACCAGCACATCCTCGATCCCGTGGCGCTCCAACTCCGCCTTCGCGGCCGGCGAACGGACGAGCATGAGCGCTGCCGTGCCCTTTCGACGTGCCAGCGCTGCCAAGGCGCGTCCCGTCGCGGAATTTCCAGCAGTTGCCACCACTCCGCGGTGACCGTCCGCGGCGACCGTTTCCAGGAAGGCGTAGGCCGTGACGATGTTGACGAGCGAACCGGCATAGTCACGCGCATCGCAGCCATCCGGCAGGCGCAGACAGGCGGTGTAGGGTACCTGGGCCGTTTCGCACCAAAGGCCGACCGTGCCGGGCCCGCCGCCGATCGAGCGGTAGATGGCCACGCGACGCCCGACATAGCCGTCCGGCACGCCCGGTCCCGCGACGACGACTTCGCCGGCCGCGGAAGCGCCCCAGATATCGTGGAGGCTCCGCGCCAGCGTTGGACCAACCACCTCTGGTCGCGTCAGGAACGTCTTATCGCCGTGATTGATGGCGGCCGCCTCGATCCGGATCACCAAATGCCCCGGCGGTGGATCGCGCGGCTTGGGAACCTCCCGGACTTCCAATTTACGTACAGCCGTCACGCAAATGGCTCTCATGTTTGGCTTCCTCTTGGGTCAACGGCTGCAAGGGCCGCGGTCCGAGGAGGATGGATATGCACTTCTGTTTTGGGAATACGGTCGTTTTCGTTAGCATGAGAGGCCATGCCGCCGCCCAATCCCTGCCCCGTCGCCTTTGCCACCCGTGTGATTGGAGGCAAGTGGAAGCCGCGGATCGTTTGGGCGTTGATCCGCTCCGAAAAAGTCCGGTTCTCGGTACTGCGACGCGCCTGTCCGCCGATCAGCGACCGCATCCTGTCCAGGGAGCTGAAGGAGCTGGAAACCGCCGGGTTGATCCGACGCGAGCAACGCCCGCACCTGCCGCTGCATACCGAATACAGCCTGACCGAGCTCGGTCTCACACTTCAGCCTATGATGGCAGCGATGGCGGACTGGGCCCTGCAGAACAGGGCGGCTATCGAAACACCCTAGCCGCCTTGGCTGGATTGCCAGTCCTACCGATCAGGGGTCGATCGAAAGCAGACGGGATGTCTCGAGGTCGCGCCGTAAAATCCTCGTCTCAAACACGCTCTCAGCGGCGTCCGCTTCAGGTGGAGGCTGTGTGAAAACGCCCAATTGGGGGTACGCCATAGAACGGGCCTCGACTTTGCCCATATCACGCGGCTGAGAGGTTAGGCTCGGATCCAGAAGGCCGGCTCGGCGGCAATGAATGCGAGTGCGTCGTCGAGTGGCAGGACAGCGCCGAACGGCCCGGCTGGCCCCCAGGTGTTGCGACGCCACCACAGCACCTCGATGCGATCACTGGACGGGAGTGGCTTTAGGCGCGCCACAGGCGCGCCCGAGCGAGCGGACGTGAGAGTGTAGCCGCCCCGGACCCGACGTGCTTCCACGCCGCCGCGCGGCCATGGATAAGCGGCAATACGCCCGATCACAGGATCGCTCGACCCCATCGCATCCTCTCGTGCTTTCACCCGTTCGGGCCAGCAACAGCAGAATAGCCCAACAGGTCCGCCATGGTCCGTCCTGATCTCCATCTGCCGCCCAACTTCCTGTCTTGGCTCGCGCCCTTTCTCGCCGCGTTTTCCCGCCGGACCCGTTCCACGACGGTGGCCCTGGCCACCGGCGCGCTGCTGGCGATCGGACCGCGCACCGTCACCAACTGTCTGCGTGCTTTGGGCCTCGCCGAGCATCCGGGCTTCACTGCCTTTCATCGCGTGCTGAACCGCAATGCCTGGTCGGGCCTCGCGCTCGCTCGCACGCTGCTGCACATGGTCGTGGCCGCTTTCGTGCCCTCAGGCCGATTATCATTGGCCTCGATCACACGCTTGAGCGCCGCCGTGGTCTCCACATCGGCCCGGCTGGGCGCTTCTATGACGCCAACCTTCGCGCGGACATGCCGAAGCCGACCAGCCGCAGCCTGCGCTGGCTCAGCGCGATGGTGCTGGTGGAGGTGCCGTTCGCCGGCCGTATCTGGGGTTTGTCGGTGCTGACTGCCCTGACCCCGAGCAAGGCATGGTCCGAGCGCCAAGGGCAGCGCCATCGAACCGTGACCGAGTGGGCCCGCATGGTGCTGCTGACCTTGCGGCGCTGGCTGCCGAACCGGGCCATCGTGGCGGTCATAGACGGCGAGTTCGCCGCGCTCGAACTGCTGCACGCGCTTTGCCCGTCCATGACGGTCATCACGCGGATGCGCAAAGATGCGCGCCTGTTCGACCCGCCATCGCACTACGAGGACAAGCCCGGCCGTCCCGCCCGCAAAGGCACGCGCCAAACGCTGCTGTCCGCGCGCATCGCCGACCCGGCCACGCGCTGGCTGCGGGTCGTGCAATCCAGCCGGACCTCCTGGCGCAGCGCGGGCTGGATTGAATATACCTCCAGCACGGCGCTGTGGCATCACGGGGGCAAGCCGATCGTGCCAATCCTGTGGGCGAAGCAGCCAGAAGGTTCCGCGCGCATGGCGCGTGGAATGGCTGCGTAGGGGCTGGTCCGCTACCCCGACGGCCGGCGCGAGCCGGAAGCTTTTCTGTGCACGGGCACCAGCGCCGCCCCACGCGACGTGCTGGACTGCTTTAACCGGCGCTGGGCTGTCGAGACCACTTATGAGGAGGCTCGCGCGCATCTCGGGATGGAAACGCAGCGCCAGTGGTCGGGCCCCGCGATCTTCCGGACCACGCCGGTGCTGCTCGGGCTCTACAGCGTAGTCACGCTGTATGTGCATCAGAATGCCGAGCGCCTGGCGCTCTCACCACGCTAGGCTGCTTGGTATCCCAAGCCAGCTTCGACCTTTGCCGACGCCCTCGCGCGCCTGCGCCGGCACCTCTGGCTCGAGCGTATCGTCATGTCGGCCGGAAATGCCGACATGACGGAACCTATCAGCCCCGCCATCCAGCGCATCATCGAAGCCGCCTGCTACGCGCCGTAATCCCAGGTTACGCTCAACTCAGCCCATACCAATTGGGCAAAGTCGAGGCCCGTTCTATGGCGTCCCCCGGGTTGGAGTCCGGCCATAACGCCAACGTGGATGGGTGTGATAAGTCTACTGATATAGTTTCAGCCTCGTGCGCTTGGCACGGGCGGTGATTGCATCCCAATCACCCGCGGCAATCTCGGCCGCCGGGGTCAGCCACGAGCCGCCAACGGCGACAACGTTGGGCTGTGCCAGCCACTCGGGGGCGTTATCCTCGGTGATGCCGCCGGTGGGGCAGAAACGAGCCCGGGGAAAAGGTCCAGCAAGCGCTTTGATGGCGGGTAGCCCTCCGGCGGCGGTGGCCGGGAAGAACTTGACTGTGTCGAAGCCGCAGACCAGCGCCTCCATCATTTCGGACGCTGTAGCGATGCCGGGCAGGAAAGGGATGGCGGCGGCGGCGGCGGCCTCCAGCAAGGCGGGGGTAGCGCCAGGGCTGAGCGCAAAGCGAGCGCCGATGTCCACGGCACGGCGCATGTCCTCGGGGGTCAATACAGTGCCGATGCCCACGATGGCACCGGGCACCTCACGCATGATGGCCTGTGCGCCCGTCAGTCCGGCCTCCGTGCGCAGCGTGATCTCTAGAAGGCAAATACCGCCTTCCACTAGGGCGCGGGCCAACGGCACGGCGTCCGCCACGCGGGTGATGGTGATGACGGGGATGACGCGCCCGACCGCCAGCAATGAGGTGAGCTGGTCCTGGCGGCTTGGATGTTCGGTCATGGGCGCTCCTGTGAGTTAGTAGCACCAGACATCGCTGCTCGGGGAATGATGGCACCCGGATACTGCACGACCAGGCCCGCTAGCGCATGCCCTGCCTGGGCGGCGGCGATGGGGGAGGCACCGCCCAACCGGGCAGCAAGGTAGGCCGCAGCGAAACTGTCCCCGGCGGCGGTTGTATCGACCACATTAGTGACGAGCCCGGCCTGCACGGCGTGTTCCGCTCCAGCGTGGAACAGCCGGGACGCCGGCCGAGCTAGTTTCAGCACGATCTCCGTCGTGCCGGCATGAGCCAGCAACGCTGCTTCTCCATCCATATCATACAGCAGCGACAGGTCCTCCGCCGAGGCAAGCACCACGTCAGCCATACCGAACATGCGCTCATACAGTTGCTGGGCGTCGGCGAGATCGGGCCAGCTACGAGGTCGGAAGTTCGTATCAAACACCACCCGCCCACCCCGGCCCTGAAATACAGCCAATGCGCCCAACAATGCCGCCCGCGCTGGGCTGTCGAAGATCGAAAGCGTTATGCCGGATAGATATAGGGCATCAAACGCCATTAAGGCGCCGACGTCCAAGTGGTCAAGCAAGTGGCGGGCGGCAGCACTGTCCCGCCAATATTGGAAGCGCCGCTCCCCCATATTGTCAGTCTGGATAATGTAGAGGCCGGGCAGCCGGCCCGGCAATCGATGTACCAGCCCAGTCCCGATGCCTTCGTCACGCCATGCTGCCAGCATTTCGCCGCTCCATGCATCGTCACCCAGGGCGGTCACGTAATCCACGGCGATACCCAACCGGGCCAGATACACCGCCGTGTTAAGGGTGTCGCCACCCCAGCTGCGTTGCAGCAGCCCGGACGGCATTTCCCGCAACTCAACCATGCATTCGCCGATGCAAGCGACACGGGGCGCCATGGCTTAATGGTCGCTGTCAAAGCCGTAGATTTCCGGCAGGATGAAGATGGCGGAGAGCAACCCGATCAGTGGGAAGATCGCCACCAGCAGCGTGGCCGCAGCCTGCCCTACGGCTGTGAACAGGGTTGGGAAAAGGAAGATCGCTAGAAAGGAGGGAAGCTTGACGAACATGTAGGCGAACCCGGCCGCCGTGCCACGGTACTCCGGTTTGGCCACCACCGTTGGAATGGTCATGCAGTTGGAAGCATCCCAGTAGTGCCCCCACAGCATCGCTGCCGCGACGTAAGGCAGGATATAGGTCGTGCCGGTATATAGAGCCCAGGCTGCAGCCACCAGCGACAGCAGAACGATGGCGAACCCGGCGATGCTGATGCCACGCTGGCCGATCTTCGGCGTCAGCAACGGCCCGACCCAGCCCGCAATCGCTGCGACGGCGTACAACGCCATCGTCACCAAGTCGATGCCGAGAAGGGAGGATACGCCGACCATCACGAACAGCACCGGAAGGTAGAAGGCAAAGGTCGAGAACTCGCCGCCCTGGCAGAAACAGGCGATCCAGCCGTACAGCGTGGCCCGCCAACGGATCGGGTCACGGCGGATGTCGGCCAGGAACGCGGCCGGGCGCGGCTTGGTCACCGTCACATCCTGGTCGGGCAGCATGGCTAGATTGTCGGAGTACATGCTCATGGAAACCTGCTTGGCCTCGCGGAACCGGCCATGGCGGATCAGCCAGACCGCGGTCTCCGGCAAGTCATGCCGCATCAGCAGGATAATCAACGCCGGCAGCGCACCCAAGCCCAGGGTGATGCGCCAGACCAACTCGTGATCGATGTTGGTCACCAGGAACACCGCGACAACCGCCAGCGTCAGCACCTCGCCGACCGCGAACATGAACTGCCAGCGATTGCCCATGACCTCCCGCTTGCCTTTAGGCATCGACTCCATGATGTAGGTGTAGCCGTTGGAGATATCGCTCCCGAGCGGCACCCCCAGGGCGAAACGGACTATGACCAGCCAGCCAACGCTGGTGACGAAGGCCTGAAGCAGTGCCAGGATGATGAACATGATCATCGTCGCCAGGAACATGACCCGGCGTCCGATCTTGTCGGACAGCCAGCCGCCCAGCAGCGCCCCAACCAGTGCGCCCCCTGCGTTCCAGCGGCCGCCAAGCCGAGCAACAACGGATCGGGATGATACTGGTTGCGGATAAACACAAGCACGAACGCGATCGAGTAGAGATCCCAAGCTTCCACCAAGACGGAAGACATCATTAGCCAACCAATGCGATTGCCTTTAGGGTTATAGTTGGAGACGAGGTGGCGGACAGCACTGTCCATAGCCGATTGCTGTGATATCGCGATGGACACTATCCCATCTCCCTGGCGTGTTTAGACCTGTTGTGAAGGTTGTCTGAGTTTTCGGGTTAACCTGTCGACCTTGCCCGTGTGCCCTGAACACGGCGCGAACCCGGCTTGGAGGTTCACGAGCCCGGCGATGGCCGACGTCCTGGTGTGGTGCGTGTCGCGTGGGTTGCGGAAGCGCTCGGACATGATGCGGAACCGCCTGGTTCGGCCAATCCGGTGCTCGACCGCAATACGGAAGCTGCCCAGGGCGCGGTTGTAGTCTTTCTTCTCCTGCGTCAGTTCACCCCCTTTCAGCTTCTTACAAGGAACGTCAAGGTTCGGGTGGTCCTTGCCATAGCCCTGGTAGGCGCTGTCGGCGTAGCCGTGGGCTCGTTTGGGCAACGGCGGCCCGGCGCGGCGGATCATGAGGTCACGGCGGCTGCCAGGACGGGAGGCCGACACGCTGACGATGTACTCGGTCTTCAGGGTGTAGCGCTTCTTTTTGCCCGAGTAGTGCACCTCCTGCGTGGCATTGTCCTGCGGCCGCTCGACCGGTTGCTCGGTGCAGTCTATAATCAGCGCTTCCGCCTCCCGCTTGCTGACTCTCGGATTACAGCAAACCGCAAACAAAGGTTTCACAAGGGCTTCGATCTGCTTGATGGCGCGTTGCGGAGCAAGCTGCGTTCGCCGGGACGACCTCCGGTTACGCAG